>NZ_JBHJUW010000007.1:0-9509 GCF_042268205.1 Streptomyces sp. NPDC056160 | reverse complement strand
GGGCGCGGCGGGGGCGTGGTTGCCCGGGGGTGGGGTAAACCCACGGGGTGGGGGTGGGGGGGGGGGGGGGGCCGCCCCCCCCCCCCCCGACCCCGCGTCAGTTCGCGGCCGGGACGGCCGGGACCTGTTCGGCGTCCGCCGGCCGCACCTCGCGCAGCAGGCAGGTCAGGCGTGCGCTGCACACACGCCGTCCCTGCTCGTCGCTGATGACGATCTCGTACGTGGTCGTCGAGCGCCCCCGGTGGAGTGGGGTGGCCACGCCGGTGACCAGGCCGGAGCGCACGCCGCGGTGGTGGGTGCAGTTCAGGTCGACGCCGACGGCGATCTTGGAGCTGCCGCCGTGCAGCATGGCGCCGACGGACCCCAGGGTCTCGGCCAGCACGGCGGAGGCGCCGCCGTGCAGCAGCCCGTACGGCTGGGTGTTGCCCTCCACCGGCATGGTGGCGACGACGCGCTCCGCGGACGCCTCGACGATCCGGACGCCCATGCGGGTCCCGAGGTGCCCGGCAGAGAACAGGGCGGGCAGGTCGACGCCGAGGGCGGCGTACTCGTCGATGACCTCCTGCGGGAACTTCACGTCGTGCTGCTCGCCCATGGGTCCGGCTCCGTTCGTCGTCGATCGGCACTGCTTCGCTGAGCAAACGCTCAGTCGGCCGCCGATTGTTCCAGACGCACCACGACGGACTTGCTGGCCGGGGTGTTGCTGGTGTCCGCGGTGGCGTCCAGCGGCACCAGGACGTTGGTCTCCGGGTAGTACGAGGCCGCGCACCCGCGCGCGGTCGGGTAGTGCACCACCCGGAAGCCGCGCGCCCGCCGCTCCACGCCGTCCTTCCACTCGCCGACCAGGTCGACGTACGACCCGTCGGCCACCCCGAGCGAGCGCGCGTCCTCGGGGTTGACCAGCACCACCCGCCGTCCGTTCTTGATGCCCCGGTAGCGGTCGTCGAGGCCGTAGATCGTGGTGTTGTACTGGTCGTGCGAGCGCAGCGTCTGCAGCAGCAGCCGGCCCTCGGGCAGTTCGGGGAACTCCACCGGCGCGGCCGTGAAGTTGGCCTTGCCGGTGGCCGTCGGGAAGCGGCGCTCGTCGCGGGGGGCGTGCGGCAGGGCGAAGCCGCCGGGGTCGGCCACGCGTGCGTTGAAGTCCTCGAAGCCGGGGATCACGCGGGCGATGCGGTCGCGGACGGTGGCGTAGTCCCTCTCGAACTCCTCCCACGGCACCACGCTGTCCTCGCCCAGCACCCGGCGGGCCAGCCGGCACACGATGGCCGGCTCGGACAGCAGGTGCCGGCTCGCGGGCTGAAGCCGGCCGCGGGAGGCGTGCACCATGCCCATGGAGTCCTCGACCGTGACGAACTGCTCGCCGCCGCTCTGGAGGTCCCGCTCGGTGCGGCCGAGGGTGGGCAGGATCAGCGCACGCGCGCCCGTGACGGCGTGCGAGCGGTTGAGCTTGGTCGACACGTGCACGGTCAGCCGGGCCCTGCGCATGGCCGCCTCGGTGACGTCGGTGTCGGGGGAGGCGGAGACGAAGTTGCCGCCCATCGCGAAGAACACCTTCGCCTCGCCGTCGCGCAGGGCGCGGATGGCGCGCACGACGTCGTAGCCGTGCTCGCGCGGCGGGTCGAAGCCGAACTCCTTCTCCAGCGCGTCGAGGAAGGCCGGGGCGGGGCGCTCGAAGATGCCCATCGTGCGGTCGCCCTGCACGTTGGAGTGGCCGCGCACGGGGCACACGCCCGCGCCGGGACGCCCGATGTTGCCGCGCAGCAGCAGGAAGTTGACCACCTCGCGGATGGTCGGTACGGAGTGCTTGTGCTGGGTCAGGCCCATCGCCCAGCACACGATGGTGCGCCTGGAGGCGAGCACCATCTCCAGCGTGCGGTCGATCTCCGCGCGCGTGAGGCCGGTCGCGGCGAGCGTCTCGTCCCAGTCGGCGGCACGGGCGGCGGCGGCGAACTCCTGGTAGCCGTGGGTGTGCTCGCGGACGAACAGCTCGTCCACGGCGCCCTCGGTGTCGAGGATCAGTTTGTTGAGGAGGCGGAAGAGGGCCTGGTCGCCGCCGATGCGGATCTGCAGGAACAGGTCGGTGAGGGCGGCGCCGGCGGCCAGCCCCTTGGGGGTCTGCGGGTTCTTGAACCGCTCCAGGCCCGCCTCGGGCAGCGGATTGACGCTGATGATCCGCGCGCCGTTCGCCTTGGCCTTCTCCAGGGCGGAGAGCATGCGGGGGTGGTTCGTCCCCGGGTTCTGGCCGGCCACGATGATCAGGTCGGCCTGGTAGAGGTCCTCCAGCAGGACGCTGCCCTTGCCGATGCCGATCGTCTCCGACAGGGCCGAGCCCGAGGACTCGTGGCACATGTTGGAGCAGTCGGGCAGGTTGTTCGTGCCCAGCTCCCGGGCGAACAGCTGGTAGAGGAACGCCGCTTCGTTGCTGGTGCGGCCCGAGGTGTAGAAGACGGCCTCGTCGGGGGAGGAGAGGGCGGCGATCTCCTCGGCGACGATGTCGAAGGCCCGCTCCCAGGTGACCGGCTCGTAGCGGTCGGCGCCCTCCGGCAGGTACATGGGGTGGGTCAGCCGTCCCTGCTGCCCCAGCCAGTACCCGCTGCGGGCCGCCAGGTCGGCCACGGGGTGCGCGGCGAAGAACTCCGGGGTGACCCGGCGCAGGGTGGCCTCCTCGGCGACCGCCTTCGCGCCGTTCTCGCAGAACTCCGCGGTATGCCGGTGCTCCGGCTCGGGCCAGGCGCAGCCGGGACAGTCGAAGCCGTCCTTCTGGTTCACCCGCAGCAGGGTCAGCGCGGTGCGCTTCACACCCATCTGCTGCTGGGCCATGCGCAGGGAGTGCCGCACCGCGGGGAGCCCGGCCGCCGCGTGCTTCGGCCCGTCTACCTGCGGCGCGTCCTGGACCGGATCACCCTTGGGCGGCTTGGTGGCCATCGCACGCTCTCCTTCGACTGCGCGAGTGCTGTTCCCCGGGACGGACTCCGCGGCCGCGCCCCGACCAGGGCGCCGCGGGCCGCATCCCGGACGCCTCCGATCCTCGCACGCGGCAGTGACAGCGCTCCCGCCCGGGGATGCCCCGGGGGCATTCCGGGGCTACGAAGGCGGGGGAGAGGGGGCTGGGGCGAGGTTCGAGCGGGGGTGAGCCGTGCGTTCCTCGGCTGGTGCTGGTGCCGACTTCTGATTCTGGTTCTGCGGGGCGGCGGGGCAGGGTACGTACGCCGGGGCCGGTCGGCCATGTGCGGCGGCGTACCGGCCGCCCCGGCGTGGCTGGTGCCGCGTCCGACGTCCTCGGCGCGGGCGCTCCGGCCCGCGCCGCTCCGGCATGTCCTGCGCCGGCCTCCCCGTCGCGGAGCGCGTCCGCCGACTGTCAGTGGGTCGTGGCAGGATCGGGGACGTGGCAGAAACAGCATCGAAGAAGACCGACACCACCCCCGGCGGCACCCGTCCGCGGCTGATGCTCATGGACGGGCACTCGCTGGCCTACCGCGCGTTCTTCGCGCTGCCCGCGGAGAACTTCACCACCGCGACGGGCCAGCCGACGAACGCGATCTACGGCTTCGCGTCGATGCTGGCGAACACCTTGCGTGACGAGGCGCCCACGCACTTCGCCGTGGCGTTCGACGTCTCCCGCAAGACCTGGCGCTCGGAGGAGTTCACCGAGTACAAGGCGAACCGCTCCAAGACGCCGGACGAGTTCAAGGGCCAGGTGCAGCTGATCTGCGAGCTGCTCGACGCGATGCACGCCTCCCGCTTCGCCGTCGACGGGTTCGAGGCGGACGACATCATCGCCACGCTCGCCACCCAGGCCGAGGCCGCGGGTTTCGAGGTCCTGATCGTCACCGGCGACCGCGACTCCTTCCAGCTGGTCTCGGAGCACACCACGGTGCTCTACCCGACCAAGGGTGTCTCCGAGCTGACCCGGTTCACCCCGGAGAAGGTCGTCGAGAAGTACGGGCTGACGCCGGCGCAGTACCCGGACTTCGCGGCGCTGCGCGGCGACCCGTCGGACAACCTGCCGGGCATCCCGGGCGTGGGCGAGAAGACGGCGGCGAAGTGGATCAACCAGTTCGGTTCGTTCGCCCAGCTCGTCGAGCGTGTCGAGGAGGTCAAGGGCAAGGCCGGGCAGAATCTGCGCGACCACCTGGAGGCCGTCAAGCTCAACCGCCGCCTCACCGAACTGGAGCGCGGCGTCGAGCTGCCCAAGACCGTCACCGACCTCGCCAGGACCGCGTACGACCGCAAGGCCGTCGCGATGGTCCTGGACACCCTGGAGATCCGTAACCCGTCACTGCGCGAGCGGCTCTTCGCCGTCGACCCGGGTGCCGAGGAGGCCGAGGCCACCCCGATCGCGGCGGAAGGCGTCGAGCTGGACGGCACGGTGCTCGGCACCGGCGAGCTGACCGGCTGGCTCGCCGAGCACGGCACGCAGGCCCTGGGTGTCGCCACCGTCGACGCCTGGGCGCTGGGCGCGGGGTCGGTCGCCGAGGTAGCGCTTGCCGCCGCCGGCGGTGCCGCCGCCTGGTTCGACCCGTCCCAGCTCGACGAGGCCGACGAGCAGGCGTTCGCCGGCTGGCTGGCCGACGCCGACCGGACCAAGGTCTTCCACAACGCCAAGGGCGCCATGCGGGTCCTCGCCGAGCACGGCTGGAGCGTGGCGGGCGTCACCATGGACACCGCGCTCGCCGCCTACCTGGTGAAGCCCGGCCGCCGCTCCTTCGACCTGGACGCGCTCTCCCTGGAGTACCTGCACCGCGAGCTGGCCCCCGCGGCGGCGGCCGACGGCCAGCTGGCGTTCGGCGCGGACGATGCCGCCGAGGCCGAGGCCCTGATGATCCAGGCCCGCGCCATCCTCGACCTGGGGGAGGCCTTCGAGGACAGGCTCCAGGAGGTCGGTGCCGCGGACCTGCTGCGCGACATGGAGCTGCCCACCTCCGCACTGCTGGCCCGCATGGAGCGCAACGGCATCGCCGCCGACCGCGCCCACCTCGAAGCCATGGAACAGACGTTCGCCGGAGCGGTGCAGCAGGCCGTGAAGGAGGCCCACGCGGCGGCCGGGCACGAGTTCAACCTCGGCTCGCCCAAGCAGCTCCAGGAGGTCCTCTTCGGCGAGCTGGCCCTGCCCAGGACCAAGAAGACCAAGACCGGCTACACCACCGACGCCGACGCCCTGGCCTGGCTGGCCGGGCAGACGGACAACGAGCTGCCGGTGATCATGCTCCGCCACCGCGAGCAGGCGAAGCTGCGCGTCACCGTCGAGGGCCTGATCAAGACCATCGCGACGGACGGCCGTATCCACACGACGTTCAACCAGACGGTCGCCGCGACCGGCCGCCTGTCGTCGACGGACCCCAACCTGCAGAACATCCCCGTCCGTACCGACGAGGGCCGTGCCATCCGCCGCGGCTTCGTGGTCGGCGAGGGCTTCGAGTCGCTGATGACGGCTGACTACAGCCAGATCGAGCTGCGGGTCATGGCCCACCTCTCGGAGGACGCGGGGCTGATCGAGGCGTTCACCTCCGGCGAGGACCTGCACACCACGGCGGCCTCGCAGGTCTTCGCCGTCGAGCGCTCGGCGGTCGACGCGGAGATGCGCCGCAAGATCAAGGCCATGTCGTACGGCCTGGCGTACGGCCTGTCAGCCTTCGGCCTCTCCCAGCAGCTGAACATCGAGGCCGCCGAGGCCCGTACGCTGATGGACGCCTACTTCGAGCGGTTCGGCGGGGTACGGGACTATCTGCGCCGGGTGGTGGACGAAGCGCGGGCGACCGGCTACACCGAAACCCTGTTCGGCCGGCGCCGCTATCTCCCCGACCTCAACAGCGACAACCGGCAGCGCCGGGAGATGGCGGAGCGGATGGCCCTGAACGCCCCGATCCAGGGCACCGCGGCCGACATCGTCAAGATCGCCATGCTCCACGTGGACCGGGCGCTGCGCGAGGGCGGCCTGAAGTCCCGCATGCTGCTCCAGGTCCACGACGAAATCGTCCTGGAGATCGCCCCGGGCGAGCGTGCGGCGGCGGAGGAGATCGTCCGCCGCGAGATGTCCGGCGCGGTCCGGCTCAGGGCGCCTCTGGACGTCTCCGTGGGCGTGGGTCCGGACTGGGAGTCGGCGGCACACTGAGGCCGTCGTGGCCGTCGTGGCCGGGGCGACCGACGCGGCCGGGGCGCCCACCGGCTGTTCCTGGAGGCCGGGTGCCCCCGGTGCCGGCTCTGTCGGGCTGAGGGACGTCCGGGGCCCTTCCTGAGCGGGGCCGGCCGGGGTGTCCCTGACTGGGTGCCCGGGCCCTCCTGGACGGGGCGGGCCCCGGTTTCGCTGGACGAGGACGCTGGCAGCCTCCCCGCTGGGCGCCCGGGGCTGTCCCGGACGCGGGAGACCCGGGTCGCCTGCCCCGGGAGGGGACGTCTGAGCCTGTCTGGCTCCGGGGGCCCGCGGCCGGTGGCAACGGCGTGGTCATCACTCACGTGGCCCCCGCAGAGGCGCAGCGGCCACCCCGGCCCGCCAGGATCTGGGCATGGGTATACGCATGCTCAACCACCGGCCGGCGGTATCCCACACAGCCGTCGGCGCGGCCCCCGCCGCGCCGCCGCCCCCGCCGGTTCCGGCTCTCGCGGCCGACGCAAGCACCGCCCGCATCCCGACCGACTTCGCGGTCGCCCTCCGGCGCGCCACGAGAGACCTCCGCCGTCGGCTCACCCCGGGCGCGCGACATCCCTGGCCCCTGTGGGCCGACGTCACCCGCGGTTACCTCGCGCTCTTCCTCGCCCGTCTCCCGCGTCCGGTCCCCGCCCGCACCGTCACCGTCTTCGTCGTGGCCGCGACCACGGTCCCCGGCCACGCGAGCGGTCTGCCGCGCCGGGAACCGCGGTCCCGCACAGATCGGCAGGACGGTCAGGACCACCGCAAGAGGCCCGGCCACCGCGACCGCTAGCCGAAAGCCGTAACCGCAGCCGTAACCGCAGCCGTAGCGGTAGCCAAAATCAGGAGCCGGAAGCCGGAAGCCGGAAGCCGGAAGCCGGAAGCCGGAGCCGGGAGCCGGGAGCCGCGTCGCGGGCCGACGGCCGCTCACCAGCCGACCGCGTCGGAAACCTGTCCGCCCGGTTTCCCGCCCCTCGCCCCACTCATCTCCAACGTGCTCGCCCCCCCTCCGCCCGCCCTCGAGCTCCCCACTCGGCCGCCGCGGGGCCCGTAGCAGTGCGCGGACAAGGAAGCCGGTGACTGTCATCGCGGCACCGTCCCGGGCCTCCGTCACCGCGGGGCCTCCACCGCCACCGAGCCTCCACCGCCACCGAGTCTCGGCTACCGCCGGGCCGTTACCGCCGCCGAGCCTCCACCGCTCCCGAGCCTCCGCACCCGACCGGCAACGGAACCTCCCGGACCCCGTTGCCAGGCCGCGCCGCCCGGCTGACCAGCCCGCCGCCACGGAGAGGGAGAGGTGAGGCGAGGAGCCGCAGTCCCGAGCCCCGTACGCCCGAAGGCGGCCAACCGGTGGAAACCGGGCACGAACCGCTGCCGCCGCAAAGGAAGTTGTCGTAGGGTCACCTGGGTCGTGCATCCGGAAAGCTCCACGAGGGCAACCAGTACCGCGAGTCAACCGTCACAACAGGGCGAACAGGCAAGTACAGAGGGACGCTCGGGCGTTCACGGGAGGGGTTCACTCCATGGCGGCGCATTTCGGCAGGAGGCTGTACAAGGGAGCGGCGACCACGGCCGTGGCCGCGGTCGCGGTCGCGGCACTCTCCGCTTCCGAGGCTCCCGGCGTGACGGTCAGCGACGAGGGAAGACAGCCCGCTGCCGGTGCGACGTCGGTCCCCGACACCCCCGTCGGCGACACCGCCACCGGTGACACGCAGTACTACACGGACCTCCCGCCGCTGCACAGCCCCGACCCGGTCCCCACCGCCGGCACCCCGGCCGCCAAGACCCCGGCCGAGGCGGGCATACCCGCGACGGTGCTCGACGCCTACAAGAAGGCCGAGGCCGAGCTGCGCGCCTCCAGGCCGGGGTGCAACCTGCCCTGGCAGTTGCTCGCCGCGATCGGCCGGGTCGAGTCGGGCCAGGCGCGCGGCGGTCAGGTGGACGCGAACGGCACGACGCTCACACCGATCCTCGGCCCCGTGCTCAACGGAAGCGGCTTCGCGAACATCAGCGACACCGACCACGGCCTGTACGACGGCGACAGCACCTACGACCGTGCCGTCGGACCCATGCAGTTCATCCCCTCCACCTGGGAGTGGGCCGGCCGGGACGGCAACGGCGACGGCAAGAAGGACCCCAACAACGTCTACGACGCCGCCCTCGCCACCGGCCACTACCTGTGCCGCAACGACTGGGACCTGTCCGACCAGGCCGACCTGAACAGCGCGATCCTCAGCTACAACCACTCGCAGGAGTACCTGAACACCGTCCTGACGTGGCTGGAGTACTACCGCAGGGGCACCCACTCGGTTCCCGACGGCACCGGTCAGCTGCCGGTCCACCGCAGCGACACGACGGGGACCCACCCCGGGCCGTTCACCACCACCCGGCCCCCGTACTCCCCGACGACCGGTCAGGAGCCGAATAATTCGGGCAAGTCGGGTACTCCGGGTGCCCCGGGCAAGCCGGGTACGCCGAGCACTCCGGCCAAGCCGAGCACTCCCGGCAAGCCCGGAGGTACCCCGAGCCGGCCGTCCCCGCCGTCCAAGCCGCCCAGGACACCTCCCACGAGGCCCACCACGCCTCCCACGCCCACCGACACGGTGGACCACCTGGAGGACGCCGGCACGGACCCGCTCACCGCGCGGGCGGGCGACGCCTTCGCGGAGAAGGTCAGCACCCGCGCCGAGACCAAGGAGGGCAAGGCGGTCGCCAAGGTCAGGGTCCGGTTCGTGATCACCGGTGACACGGACACCACCTTCACCGGGGGCGAGAAGGTCGCCACGGTGGTCACCGACGCCTCGGGCGTGGCCCACGCCCCGGTGCTCCAGGCGGGCGAGAAGACGGGGGACTTCACCGTCCGCGCCGTGGTCGTCGGACGCACGGTCTCCGCGCTCCAGTACAAGGCGACGGTCACCGAACGCGCCGCCGACGCGCTCGTCCGCACCGACGACACCCCGCAGGTCTGCACCCCGGGCGCTGAGTTCGCCGACCAGGTCGAGGTCAAGGCCACCTACAAGGGCGCCGTCGCCGACGAGGTCGCTGCCACCGCCACCCTCGTCAAGTCCGCCGACGACCCCACCGAGATCGACAAGGGCCCCTACTTCAAGGACGCCGACGGCAAGCCCGTACGCACTCTGAAGGATCTCCGGACGGACGCCAAGGGAGTGCTGAAGCTGCCGAAGCTGTACGCGGACGACACCACCGGCACCTTCCTGCTCCGCATCACCACCACCGGCGGCGCGACGCTGACCGTGGAACTGAAGGTGGCGGCGGCCGACACCACCGCCGAACCGTCGCCGAGCCCGTCCGCGTCCTCGTAGTCTCCGAACGGAGTCCCCGAAGCGTCGTCGAGCGGCGTCCGCACCGCGTGGTCCACGCG
>NZ_JBHJUW010000006.1:0-121265 GCF_042268205.1 Streptomyces sp. NPDC056160 | reverse complement strand
ACGCCCGTCCGGCCGCGTGCATGGCGGCCCCGCCGATGAACCGACAAATCCCAAACAGGACAGTCGATGACGTCAGTCAGTAGGCGAGTCAGGCTCATCAGCGGAACCACCAGTCATATCTTCACTGTCAGTAGGTACCTTGCGCTTGCCGGGGCTGTTCCGCCTCACGGGACACTATCTGCCCCGGCTGGTGCACCGAGCGGCCGGATCCAAGGGAGCTTACTTAGGGCAGGCTAACATCTCTGGGCAGTGGGGGAGCTGGCTAGGCTGCTGCCATGCGGCAAAGCGATGTGGGAACGAGTGACGCCTGGCGGGCGGGGGTGCTCCTGCGTCAGGTTCACCAGCGCAAGCACCAGGCGATCGACGCGGCGCTGGCGCCGCGTGGCACCTCCATGTCGCAGTACGTGGTGCTGCTGGCGATCGCCGAGCAGCCGGACGCCTCTTCGCACGAGGTGGCGGTGCGCACCGCACAGACGGATCAGTCGGTGGGCGCCATGCTGCGCCGGCTGGTGGACGACGGACTCGTGCAGCGGACGCACGGCAACGGGCGGATCTATCGCCACCGGCTCAGCGCACGCGGGCGCGAACTGGTGGAGCGCTGCGAGGGCCCGGTGCACAAGGTGCTCGCCGAGGAGTTCTCCGCGTTGAGCGTCGAGGAAGTGGCGCAGCTCAGGGAACTGCTGGAGCGGCTGTGACCGGCGCCGAGCAGGGCTGAAGCCCGCGGACCGGACCGGAGTGTGCCCGAGAGGGGTCCCGCTGTGACTCCGGACGGGATCGCCGCCGACCTCTCCAGGTGCCGGTGCGGCCGGTCTGCCACCACCTCGTCCGCGTAAGGGAAGCGCTTGTCGGTGGTGGATGCCGTCAGGGGCGCCGCGGAGCGGGACGCGAGAGCCGAGGGAAGCGCTCAGCTCCCGTGCCGCGTCGGCTCGCCGAGCGGGACGACGAGGGCCGCGGGACGTTCGGCGGCACCCAGCGGGACGGCCACGGCCGCGGGGCGTCCGGCGGCACCCAGTGGCATGAGGTCCCGCGGTGCCGCACGGTCAGCCCGCCGGGCGGACGGAGCTGTACGTCCATGTCTCCGGCACACGTGAGCCCTGCCGCCCGGCCACGGAGGGTCGCCCGGCCACCGAGAGTCGCCCGGCCACGGAGAGGTCGCTCAGCCGCGGAGTGGACGCCCGCGCACACCCCTGCGGCCAGGGCAGAAGCGGCGCCCGGGCAGTACCGGGCACTGCCCGGGCAGTACCAGGTATGACCTGATCGAGGGGGCCCCGCACCATCGGTTCCTTCCGTGACCGGGGTCCAGGGGGTTGACAGCATCGCGGTTCCCGGCGTCTCCTGTCTAAGGTCCCTTATATTTCAGCGCTTAATCATTCCGCGTGGGGTCGACCTGCCCGCGCATGAGGATCAGGTGGTGCAAATGAAACCGGGCCCCTTCGACTACATCGCCCCGACGACGCTCCCCGAGGCGTTGCGGCTGCTCGGCGACCCCGAGCGGGACACCAAGGTGCTGGCCGGCGGCCAGTCGCTGATACCGATGCTCAACATGCGGCTGGCCCGCCCCGAGCTGCTGGTCGACATCACCCGCATCGCCGAGCTGAACCGGCTGGACGTGGGTGCGGACGGGGCACTGCGGATCGGCGCCGCGGTGCGGCAGTCCGCGGTGGCCGCCGACCCGATGGTCCGTGCGAGATGGCCGCTGCTCGCGGCAGCCGTCGAGCAGATCGGGCACCCTCAGATCCGCAACCGCGGCACTGTCTGCGGCAGCCTGGTGCACCACGACCCGGCCGCCGAGCTGCCCGCGGCGGCCGTGGCCCTGGACGCGCGGTTCACCGTCGCCCGGGCGGCCGGCAGACGGAGCATCGCGGCCGAGGAGTTCTTCCTCAGCACCTTCGCCACCGACGTGGAGCCGGAGGACATCGTCGTCGAGACGCTCGTCCCGCCCCTGCCCGCCGGGACGGGCTGGGCCTTCCGGGAACTCGCCCAGCGCCGCGGCGACTTCGCCGCCGTCGGCCTCGCCGTACTGCTGCGGGCCGACGGCGTCGCGGTCGACTCCGCCCGCATCGTCTACTGCGGTGTCGGCAGTACCCCGATACGCGTACGGGAAGCCGAAGGCACCTTGCTCGGGCGCGAGTTCGGCCAGGCGGCGATGGCGGACGCGGCCCGGGCGGCGAGCACCGTCCTCGACCCGCCCGGGGACCTGCATGCCAGCGCGCAGTGGCGGCGGGAGGCGGCGGCGGTCCTGCTCGTGCGGACCCTCACGGAAGCATGGGAGCGCAGGGCGTGAACACCCCTGACGGCCATCGCCGAGCCGAGCAGCCACCGCTGCCGGAACCCACTGGCTGGCACGAGATCGACCTCACCGTCAACGGCGAGCCGGTGGCCGCCGAGGTGGAGTCGCGGCTGCTGCTCAGTGATTTCCTGCGGCAGCGGCTCAGCCTGACGGGCACGCATGTCGGCTGCGAACACGGCGTCTGCGGGGCCTGTACGGTGCTGATGGACGGCGTCCCGGTGCGCTCCTGCCTCACCCTCGCCGTGCAGGCCGCGGGCGCCGAGGTGCGCACCGTCGAGGGTCTGACCGGGGACGGCGAGCCGCTCGGGACGGTGCAGCGCGCCTTCCACGAACGGCACGGCATGCAATGCGGCTTCTGCACCCCCGGCTTCGTCATGACCTGTACCGCCCTGACCGAGCGCGCCGAGCGCCCGACCGAGGAGACGGTGGCCGACGAGCTCAGCGGCCACCTGTGCCGTTGCACCGGCTACCAGAACATCCGCGCCGCGGTGCGCCAGGCGCTGGACGAGAGCTTCGGCCCGCAGGAGGCGGAATGAACACCCCGCACACAGACGCCCCACACGGCGGAACACCCGGCGGACCCTGGATCGGCCGCGCCCTGCCGCGCGTCGAGGACGAACGCCTGCTGCGCGGGCACGGCCGCTACGTCGACGACGTCCGGCTGCCCGGCACCCTGGAGGCGGCCTTCCTGCGCAGCCCGCACGCGCACGCGCGGATCACCCGAATCGACGCGGACGCCGCCCGCGCCATGCCCGGCGTACGGGCCGTCTACACCGCCGCCGAGACCACCGCCCTCAAGCCGGTCGTCAACGAGGCCGAACTGCGCATCCCCGAACCCCTCGCACAGGCGCTGAACCCCCTGGTCCGCAAGCTGCCCTACCCCGTGCTCGCCGACGGCACCGTGAACTTCTGCGGTCAGCCGGTGGCCATGGTGATCGCGGAGAGCCGCTACCTCGCCGAGGACGCACTGGAGTCGATCGAGGTCGACTACGAACCGCTGCCGGTGGTGGTCGACCCCGACGCGGCGCTCCTCCCCGGCGCCCCGCTGATCGAGGAGAGCTGGGGGGACAACCTGGCGCTGGAGGTCGCCGCCTCGGTCGGTGACCCGGACGCGGCCTTCGCCGCCGCCGATGCGGTGATCGAGGAGGAGTTCCATGCCCACAGGTATGTCGCCTCACCGATCGAGACCCGCGCCGTGCAGGCCGCGCCGGGCTCGTACGACGGGCGGATGACGGTGTGGTCCAACACGCAGACCCCGCACCGACTGCGCGACCACATCGCGGAGTCGCTGGGCCTGGCCGCCGCAGCCGTGCACGTGGTCGCGGTGGACGTCGGCGGCGGTTTCGGCCAGAAGGGCATCATCTACGTCGAAGAGGTCCTGATCCCCTACGCGGCACAGCGGTTGGGAGTGCCCGTGCTGTGGCGGGAGGACCGTAACGAGAACCTCGTCGCGGCCTCGCACGCCCGCGAACAGGTGCACCGGATCGCGCTCGCCGCCGACGCCGAGGGAAGGCTGCTCGGGCTGCGCGACGACTTCGTGGTCAACTTCGGCGCGAGCACCTTCACGGGACTGGTCGTGCCCTACAACTCGGTGGTCCATCTGCTCGGTCCCTACCGGGTGCCGCATGTGGACGTACGGGTGCGCGCCGCGCTCACCAACACCGCGCCCACCTCCCCCTATCGCGGCGCGGGCCGCCCGGAGGCCGTCTTCGCCATGGAGCGGGCCCTGGACCGGCTGGCCCGGAAACTCGGCATGGAGCCGGCCGAGCTGCGCGCCCGCAACCTGATCACCCCGGACGAGCTCCCCTACCGCACCGGGCTGCTGGACCGGTCCGGCGACCCCCAGGAGTACGACTCCGGCGACTTCCCCGAACTGCTGCGCCGGGCAACGGAGATGGTCGACCTGCCCGGGGTCCGCAAGCGCCAGGCCGAGCTCGCGGCGGCGGGTTCCGGCCACCGGGTCGGCGTCGGCTTCGCCGTCTACCTGGAGGCCACCGGTCTCGGCCCGTTCGAGTCCGCCCGCGCCTCGGTGCTGCCCGGCGGGCTGGTGCGGATCGCCCTGGGAACTCCCTCGCAGGGGCAGGGGCACCGCACCAGCATGGCCCAGATCGCCGCGGACGCGATCGGCGTGCCGTTCGGCGCCATCGAAGTCGTCGGTGGCGACACCGACACCGTGCCGCACGGGGTGGGCACCATCGCCTCGCGCGCCCTGGTCACCGCGGGCAACGCCACCCACCTGGCCGGGCGCCGGCTCCGCGAGCGAATCCTGGCCGCGGCGGCCGACCTGCTCGGCGTCCCCGCCGGGGAGCTGGCTCTTGACGGGGGCGACGTCCAGCACCCCGGATCCGGTGCCCGCGTCGGTCTGGCGCAGCTCGTCTCCGACGGCTGCGAACTCAGCGAGACCGCCTACTTCCGGCCGCCCGGCTTCACGTACTCCAGCGGCGCCGGCGCTGTGGTGGTGGACGTGGACACCGCCACCGGTCACGTCGCCATCGAAAAGTACGCGGTGGCTCATGACGCGGGGCGGATCGTCAACCCGGTGATCGCACACGGGCAGGTCGCCGGGGGCATCGCGCAGGGCATCGCCGGCGCGCTGTACGAGGAGATGCGCTACGGTCCGGACGGCCAGCCCGTGACCACCACCTACATGGACTACCTGGTCCCCACCTCCGCCGAGGTGCCCGACCTGGAACTGGCCGAGATCGCCACGCCGAGCACGCTCAACGAGCTCGGGGTCAAGGGACTCGGCGAGGGAGGCGCCATCGCGCCACAGGCCGCCATCGCCAATGCCGTGGAGGACGCCCTCGCGCCGTTCGGCGTGGTCGTCCGGCGTGGCCCGCTCACCCCCGACCGCGTCCGGGACCTCCTGCGCGAGGCATCCGGCGCCACTGCTTCAGCCGCCGTCTGAACACCCTGGGAGCAACACCATGCGACTTGAGAACCGCTTCACCGTCCCGGTCCCGCTCGACGAGAGCTGGAAGCTCTTCCAGGACATCGGTGCCGTGGCCCCGTGCATGCCGGGCGCTGTCCTCGACACCTTGGAGGGCGGCCGTTTCACCGGCCGGGTCAACGTCAAGGTCGGCGCGGTCCAGATGAGCTACCGTGGTCAGGGGACCGTCAGCCATGACGACGCGGAGCACGCCCTGACCCTCGATCTGAACGGCAGCGAGACCCGCGGTGCCGGGACCGCGGCGGCCAAGGTCACCGCCCGGCTCACACCGGACGGGGACCGCACCCAGGTGACCGTCCGCACCGACCTCGACCTCACCGGCCGGCCCGCCCAGTTCGGCCGTGGCATCCTGGCCGAGGTCGCCGACCGCCTCGTCCAGCAGTTCGCCGCCGCGCTCGCGGCCTACCTGATTGCCCGTCAGGAAGACGGTGGCGCGAGCGTGGTCGGCTCGCCGGGTGCGACGTCCACGTCCTCCACCACCCCCGAGTCCGCCCCGGCCGAGCCCGGAGCCGTGGACCTGGGCGCCGCCCTGCTCCCCGTCCTCGCCAGGCGCGCCGCCAAGCCCGCCGCGGCACTCACCGGCGCCGGCCTGCTCGTCTGGCTCCTGGCGCGCCTGCTCCGCCACCCCCGCCGTACCACCTGAACAGCGCTTCCCCGACGCCGGTCGGCGCGGGCGGTCCTGCCCGGCGTGACGTCGGGGACGGTCGGCACTGCGCAGGTCAGGGCGCCGCGGATCTCGGTCTCACGCATGACGCCGTGGCACATGTGCCGCAGTGCCTCGACCGGGGTCCGTGCCGCTTCGGGCACGCGCTCGGCGGGGCCGGAGCCAGGGCCGCGATCCGGCCGTCGACAGACCGTCGCCCGTCACCAGTGCCGCCCCGAAGCCGGCGGTCGGCGACCGACCGTCCCGTCAGCGGAGAGAGGCTCCGCCCAGCCGGCTCTCCCGCCGATGTGCCGTCGCGCTCTACTGAGGGGGCGGGGTGTCACCCCCCGCAGGTCCTGCGCTCTTGGAGGATCTCGCCGAGGTCGTTCTCCCGCCAGCGGCGCAGGAGTTCGTGGAAGGCGACGGCGCCGTGCGGGTACGCGGTCGGGCCGTTCGGGCGTCCGCGTCCCTCCCCGTTGTAGTAGCCGGGGGTGCACTCGGCGTGGAACCACTCATGGTCAGGGGCGCCCTGTGAGCAGACGTCGATCCAGGCGTCCTCGGCCTCCGGGGTGGGCTCCACGAGGGCGTCCTTCGCCAGCGCGGCGGCGACGAGGGCGGCGGCGTGCAGGGCCTGCTCGTCGAGGATGTGCGTGAAGTTCACGCTGCTGGCGTTCTGCAGCGAGCCCATCCGGATCAGGTTGGGGAACCCGTGGCTGGTGAAGCCGTGGAGGGTGCGCGGGCCTCGCTCGGCCCAGGCGTGCAGGAGCTGGACCCCCTGGCGGCCGGTCACGGGCAGCTTCCCCGAGGTGACGCCGGAGACGCCGACGGAGAATCCGGTGGCGAAGACCAGGCAGTCGAGTTCGTACTCCACGCCGCCCACGACGACGCCGCGTTCGGTCATCCGCTCGATGCCGTGGGTGTCGGCGGTGTCCACGAGGGTGACGTTGTCCCGGTTGAACGCGGCCAGATACGTGTCGGAGAAGGTGGGGCGCTTGCACGCGTACCGGTACCAGGGCTGGAGGGCGGCGGCCGTGGCGGGGTCCGCGACCTCCCTGACCACTCGCTCGCGGATCCGGTTCATCGCGGCGTGGTCGGCGGCCTCGTAGGCGGCCTCGAAGTCCGGCTCGCCGGCGCGGCGGAAGCTGGGCAGCAGCTTCTCCAGCAGGGCCGACGACGCCGTCCACCGGTCGGTGACCAGGTCCTGCCCGGCCTCCTCCCCCGAGACGATCCGCAGGAAGTTCTCCCTCCGCTCGGCGGCCCAGCCCGGCCGGTCCGCGCCGACGTCCTGCGGTGTCATGCGCCGTTGCCCCCGCACGTCCACGGAGGAGGGGGTGCGCTGGAAGACGTACAGGTGCCCCGCGTCCTCGGCCAGCTTCGGGACGACCTGGACGCCGGTGGCACCGGTCCCCACGACGCCGACCCGCTTGCCCGCCAGGCCCGTCAGTCCGCCGTCCGGGCCGCCTGCGGTGTACCCGTAGTCCCACCGGGAGGTGTGGAAGGTGTGGCCCCGGTACTCCTCGATCCCGGGGATGCCGGGCAGCTTGGGCTCGGTGAGCGTGCCGGTGGCGATGATGACGTGGGTGGCGTGGAACGCGTCGGCGCGGTCAGTGGTGACCTGCCACTGCTCGGCGTCCTCGTCCCAGGTCAGGGATGTCACGGCGGTGGAGAACAGAGCGTCCTCGTACAGATCGAACTGCTCGGCGATACGCACCGCGTGCCGGCGGATCTCCTCGCCCGGCGCGTACTTCCACCGGGGTACGTATCCGGTCTCGTCGAGCATCGGCAGGTAGACGTGCGACTCGATGTCGCAGTGGACGCCGGGGTAGCGGTTCCAGTACCAAGTGCCTCCGAAGTCGCCGCCCTTCTCGATGACGCGGACCCTGGCGACGCCCTCTCGGCGCACGTGCGCGCCCGCCAGGATCCCACCGAACCCGCCGCCGACGATCGCCACGTCCACCTCGTCGTGCAGCGGTTCGCGTCCCGTCCCGCCGTGGGCGTAGGGATCGGCGGCGAAGTAGCCGAACTCCGCGGTGGTGGACCGGTATTGGCCCGGGCCTTCGGGGCGTACGCGGCGTTCGCGCTCGACGCGGTAGCGCTCGCGCAGGCCAGCGGCCTCCTGCGGGGTGGGCGGGTTGTCGCACTGCGGAAGGGGCATCGAAGGCGGATCCTCTCGTGCGGGTGGGGGAGGCGCACTGTTCGCCACGCGGCGCGGGCGGGGCCCTCGCAGAGCTTCCGCGCGGTCAGCGGTAGCGTAACCCATGAACCGGACACTATTGTCCGGTTGAGGCGCCCCGACCCGGTCCCACACCGCTCCGCCCCCTCCCCCACGACGCGAAAGGCCCGCCATGTCGAGCCCCGCCCCCGCCTCCCCGCTCCGCGACCGGCCGGCGGATCACGCCGCCGGACAGGTCCTGCGCGGCCTGCCCGCCTCCCGGGGGCAGAGCGAGGAGGCTCTCGCGCCCACGCTCGGACTGCCGTTGGAGCAGCTCGTGCAGATGTCCGGTGGCGCGTTCCCGCCGGAGCCGCCCGGAACACTGGTCACCGCCGCCGAGACCGGCCGGGTTCCCGCGGGCCCGCCCACCGCTCCCCCGGCGGCGGCCGGCACCGTCCGCGAGGCTGCCCCGGGCCTCGGGGCAGGTGCCCCCGAGCCGTGGTCCGAGCTGATCACGCGGGGCCGGTTCGCCGAGCAGACCGTCGTCGTCACCGGCGCTGCTTCCGGCATCGGCCGGGCCGTCGCCTCGCGCATCGTGCGCGAGGGCGGCCGCGTCGTCGCGGTCGACGTCTCGGCGGACGGACTCGCCACGCTCGCCGCCGAGTTGGGCGAGGGGGTCGTGCCCGTCGCCGCCGACATCACGGCGCCCCAGTCGGCCCACGCCGTTCTGGCCGCGGCCGGCGGTGGCGTGGACGGCCTGGCGAACGTCGCGGGGGTGATGGACGACGACGCAGCCGTGCACGAGGTCGACGACACGCTGTGGGCCCGCGTCATGCGTGTCAACGTCGAGGGCCCCATGCGTCTGATGCGCGCTGTCGTTCCCGGGATGCTCGCCGCGGGTGGCGGCCGGATCGTCAACGTCGTCTCCGAGGCCGCTCTGCGCGGCAGCGCGGCCGGCGCCGCGTACACGGCGTCCAAGCATGCGCTGGTGGGGCTCACGAAGTCGTCGGCCTACCAGTACGCGGGCACGGGCGTGCAGGTCAACGCCGTCGCCCCGGGAGCGGTGGCCACCGGGATCCAGCTGCCCGGCGCGGCGCCCTACGGATCGGTCCGTACCGCGAAAATGCGCGTGGCGATACCCGGTCTGGCCAGGGCCGAGGAACTGGCAGCCTCGATCACGTTCCTGCTCAGCCGGGACGCCGTGAACATCAACGGCGCGATCCTGCCCTCCGACGGCGGCTGGTCGGCCGCCTGACATCCGCCCGGACTCCCGCACGCACGACGTCCGGTTGCGCCGGACGACAGGAAGGAGCACATTCCCGCATGCTCACGTACCGCGCGCCACGCGCCCTGGCGGGCCTGGCAGTGCTCGCGCTCGTGGCCCTCACCGGCTGCGGCACCGAGAGCGCCGCCCCGGCCTCGAAGACCACGACGTCCGGTGTAGGCCGCACCATCCCCGCCACCCGGGTCGCGCACGTCACCGACGTGCACCGCGCCACGGGATCGACCCTGCTGGAGGGCCCGCTGCTCGTCGGGGACGGCGACCTGTACGTCGTGGACGTCACCGCGCCTCCCGGCGAGCCCAAGGTCATCTCCCTCGACGTCTCCACCGGCGAGCACCACGGCATCTACACCGACGAGCGCGGCGCCTACACGTCCGCGCAGATCAGCCCTTACGACGGGCGCCTGTACCTGACCGACTTCGCCACCGGGTCCGTCGTCAGCCTCAGGCCGGACGGTTCGGACGCGCGCGTCTTCTTCTCCGGCGAGGTCAGCGGTTCCCGCATGACTCCGGACGACGTCGCCTTCGACGACGAGGGCAACCTGTACGTGAGCGACTCCCACGGCACCGAACCCGGTGACACCGGGGGCCGGATCGTGCGCGTCGACCGCGGCGGTACGAAGGCAACCGTCCTGGCCGACGGCCTCGCCCACCCCAACGGGGTCATGTTCGACCCCGAGCGGCGCGGCCTGTGGATCAGCGAACTCACCAGGAACACCGTCTCGTACCTCCTCCTCGACGCCGACAGGACCGCCGTGACCTCCCGGCACGAGGCCATCCACGTCGACGGCGGCCTGGCGCAGAGCGACTCCATCGCCGTGGACGCCGCCGGCAACCTCTACCAGGCGCTGCACGGCCGGCCGGCCATGGTGGTCTACAGCAAGTACGGGGAGCGCCTCGCCACCGTCGAGATCCGCGCCAAGGACGCCTCGGGGTTGCGGTCGGCGACCAATGTCGCGATCACACCGGGCGGCAGGACGGCGTACATGACGGTCAGCGGGCCAGGCGGCGGCTACGTCTACCGGTTCGAAGCCCTCGCGCAGGGCATCCGGCAGTCCAACGGCGGCTGACCCGTCAGCCGGCGGCGTCCACCTCGTAGGACCGCAACGGCCCCACCTCGATGCCGAGCAGCCGCCAGGCCACCAGGGCCAGCCGCTCCCGATCGGGCAGGGTGGGGCCCGCAACGGCTCCTGAGACCATCGCGACGGCCACCATGACCTCGTCGGCCGACAGGCGGTGGCCGTCGGGAAGGCACCGGCCCAGGACACCGCGGACGCGTGCGGACAGCGCTCGGGCCTCCGCGGTGTCGCCGCGTACCCGCAGGAGGTCGACGAACGCCGTCGACCGGGTCAGGTGCCAGGTGACCACGCCCAGCACACTGTTCAGGCTCGCGCCGGGCGCCGCGGCGGCCGCCTCGATCTGCCGGACGTTCTCGTCCAGCACGGCCGAGGCCAGCGCGACGCGGTCGGCGAAATGCCGGTAGAGGCTGCCCTGCCCCACCCCGGCGCGGCGGGCGACGGCGGACAGCGGTGCGTTCAGGCCCTGCTCCGCGAAGACCTCGCGAGCGGCCGCGATGAGAGCGGCCCGGTTGCGGGCCGCGACCCGGCGCCCCTGGTTGGCCGGGCGGCCGTGGGGCTCGGTCAGTTTCGTCACACGGGAAGCGTAGTACGGAAGCGTAGTACGAGCCCGGACCGCCTACAGGCAGATCAGGGCCAGGCCCCCGGGTCGCTCACGACGCGCCTGCCGTGCGGCCGTGGCGGACAGTCCGGCGCTTGCCGGTCGTTCTTGGCCGCGCCGCTCGATCACCTGCCGGTCGAGCGGCGGACCACCGCCCCCGGGGCTCCCGCTTCCGGCCCCCGTCGTGGCGGCACTCGCCCACGAGAGGGTTCGACAGCACGGCGATCCCGTGTACATACGAACGGAACGCGCGGGTAGGTGACCTTGGCCGGCCGGGGAAGGACCGTGGCACCTGGGGAGGTCGAACGGCCCTCCCGGCCGGCCCCTCACGCCCGCGCACACCTCACGAGCGGGCTGCCCGTGGGGGCCGCCCGTCCGCCCGCCGCCGTCACTCGTCCGACGGGGCCTGTCGACCGCAGTTCCTGATCGACTGCTCGATGGCGTACGCGGTCCTGGTGAACGACTCGATCTGATCCGCCGTCAGATCACGTACGGAGAGCTCCTCCAGCGCGCGCCACATGCCGGCGATGGGCTCGCGCAGTGCGCGGCCGGCGTCCGTGAGGTGGACCACCATGACACGCCGGTCGTGTTCGGCCGGTTCCCGGGTGAGCAGTCCGGCGTCCTGCATGCGGCGCAGCGACTTGGAGACGGTGGAGTGGTCGAGTCCGACGCTGTCCAGCAGTTCGGACTGGGTCTGGCCGTCGCGGTCGAAGAGCTGCATCAGAAGCAGCTCCTGTCCCGGGTGCAGGTTCATCGTGCGGAGCATGGCGGCGGCGTGGCCGCGGTGGGCGCGGGCGAGGTGGAAGACGGCGTAGCTGAGGCGTCCGTCGCGCGCCGTGCCGGGGGGCGCGGGAACGGGGTCGGTCATCGGGTTTCTCCTCAGGCGTCGCCGCGGGTGGGGTAGTCCGTGTATCCGGTCTCACCTCCGCCGTAGAAGGTGGCCGGGTCGGGGGTGTTCAGGGGCGCTCCGGAGCGTACCCGCTCGACGAGGTCGGGGTTGGCCAGGGCCAGCGCCCCCACGGAGACGATGTCGGCGCGGCCGTCGGCGACGTCCCTGGCGCGCGCGGCGAGGTCGGCGCCCGCGCGGTTCAGCACGAGCGCTCCCGGCCACAGCGACCGGAGGGTGTGCAGGAGTTGCTCGTCACCGCTGTGGAGTAGGTGCAGGTAGGCGAGGCCCAGCGGGGCGAGGGCGCGCACCAGTGCCGGGTACAGCACGTGCGTGTCGTCCTCGCGGATGTCGTTGTACGGGTTGCCGGGTGACAGGCGGATGGCGGTGCGGCCGGCGCCGATCTCGTCCGCGACGGCCGCGGCGACCTCGACGGCGAAGCGGATGCGGCCCGCGACCGGGCCGCCGTAGCGGTCGGTGCGCTCATTGGTGTGGGTGGACAGGAACTGGTGGACGAGGTACCCGTTGGCGCCGTGGATCTCCACGCCGTCCGCGCCGGCCGCGACGGCGCCCGCGGCGGCGCGGCGGTAGTCCTCGATCGTCGCGCCGACCTCCTGGGTGGACAGCGCCCGGGGCCGGGGCATCTCCCGGGGTCCGGACGCGGTGAACATCGTGCCCGCCGGGCGCACCGGGGACGGCGCCACCGGCTGCCGTCCGTGCGGGGTGTTGTCGGGATGTGCGATCCGCCCGGCGTGCATCAGTTGCACGACGATGCGTCCGCCGGCGGCGTGCACGGCGTCGGTGACCTTGCGCCACCCGGCCACCTGCTCCGCGCTGTGGACGCCGGGCGTCAGCAGGTAGCCCTGCCCGTCGGCGGACGGCTGGGCACCCTCGCTGATGATGAGCGCGTTCGAAGCGCGCTGGGCGTAGTACTCGGCGTTCAGTTCGGTCGGCACGCCCTGTGGGGTGCTGCGGCTGCGCGTCATCGGGGCCATGACGAGCCGGTGCGGCAACCGGAGGTCCCCGGCGCGGGTCGGCTGCCACAGGGCGTTCAGGCTGGTGGTGGGCATGGGAGCTTCCTTCGGTACGGGACGGTCACGGGCGGGAGGCGGGGGTGGGAAGCGGGACGGGTATGGGCCGACCGGACGGGCACGGGCCGACCGGACGACTACGGGCCGACCGGACGACTACGGGCCGGCCGAGGGGCCGGCCGGACGGCGCGGGCTGGGACGGTGAGGGGCGCCGGCCGGGCGGATGCGGTCGGGCGGGGCCGGCCCCGCAGCACGGGACCGAAGCCACAGCACAGGACCGGAGCCACAGCACAGGACCGGAGCCGACCCGCCGGAGGATCAGTCGACGGTCAGGACGCGCTTTCCGCGGCCGTGGCCGGCGTCGCCGGCCTGCTGCGCCCTGGCCGCCTCCGCGAGCGGGTAGGTGGCACCGACGGTGGTCACCAGCTCGCCGTCGGCGGCCTGCCGGGCGAGTTCGGCCAGCCGGGCGGCCGAGCGCCGCTGCGGGCCCTCGGCGAAGACGACGCCCAGTTCACGGGCCCGGAAGTCGGCGGTGGTGACGATCCGGTCGGTGCCGCCGCGCAGGGTGATGGAGTCCTCCAGCGCACCCTTGCCCGCGGCGTCGAGCACGGCGTCCACACCCTCCGGGGCGACAGCGCGGACCCGCTCCACCAGGTCCCGTCCGTAGACCAGTGCGGTGGCACCGAGCGAGGTCACGTAACTCTGGTTGGCCGGGCCGGCGGTGCCGATGACGCGGGCACCGCGTGCGACGGCGAGCTGCACGGCGACGGTGCCGAGTGCGCCGGCCGCGCCGTGGATCAGCAGGGTTTCACCTGCCTGGACGTCGAGCAGGTCCAGGACCCGGTCGGCGCCGTCGCTCGCCACCGGCAGCGCGGCGGCGTGCGTCCAGTCCAGGCCGGCCGGCTTGGGGGCGAGGACGGCCGCACCGGCCAGTGCGTACTGGGCGTAGGCGCCGGTGTCGGACCAGCCCAGCACCTCGTCCCCCGCCTTCAGCCGGTCGACACCTTCACCGACGGCGTCGACGATCCCGGCTATCTCCCCGCCGGGGACGGCGGGCAGCGTGGTGGGGAAGACGGCCTCCATGGTCCCGGAGCGGATCTTCCCGTCCACCGGGTTGACGCCGACCGCGCGGACGCGGACGCGGACCTGGCCGGGGCCGGGCTCGGGGATCTCGGCCGCCGCCTCGTGCAGGACCTCGGTGCCGCCGAACGTGTCGAAAACAATGGCCTTCATCCTCATGACTGCTGTCCCCTTCGATGGACCCGACCGGCGACCGCATTATGTGGCCGACCACGTAAACGTAACACCGATTATGTGGCTAGCCAAGCATTAGGGCGGGGCGATCGCGTGCGGGGCCGGGCAGCGCTCCACACCCAACGGCCGGGTCAGGACCCGGCGTTGCGGTGGTCGCCGGAAGCCGGCCCGGGACGCGTTCAGTTCGCCGAGGCGCCGACCCGCTTCGCCAGATGGGCCGGGGCCTCGATGCCCTCGGACAGCGCCGGGTCCGGTTCCAGGGCGCCCCACGTGGCGCGCAGCGGCAGAACGCCCGCCCACAGGCCGAGCCGGGCGTCCTCGCCGTCTCCGTCGTCCGGGGCGCCGGTGCGGATCTTGACGGACGCCTCGCCCAGGGAGAGGGCGAGCAGAGCGGTCGCTGCGAGTTCCTTGCGGCTCGGGCGGCGGGCGTAGTCCCACTGGCCGGGCGTGGCGTGCTCGGTCAGGCAGCGCAGGCCGGCGAGCTTCTCGTCCGGGTCCGTGACCAGGCGGGGGGTGCCGTGGACCATGGCGCTGCGGTAGTCGACGCCGTGCTCGAACACCGAGCGGGCGAGGACGAGTCCGTCGACATGGGTGACCGTGACGCAGACCGTGGCGTCCAACTGGAGCGCTCAGCTACAGCTTCTTGTAGCAGGTCAGGGCGGCGGCCATGGTCAGGCCTCAGCTCTGCCGATCGTTGCGGACCATCACGGGATCTTGAGACCACAAGCAGCCCATGGCAGGCTCACGCCGCATGATCGATGAATTCGCGAAAGACAACCTGCACGGGAGACTGCGGCGGGACCGCAACGCGCTGCTCTGGAAACTCGACGGCTTGTCCGAATACGACACCCGCCGACCGTTGACAGCGACCGGGACCAACCTCCTCGGCCTGGTCAAACACGTGGCCGGCGTCGAGGCCAGGTACTTCGGCGAGGTCTTCGACCGCCCTTCCCCGGAACCCCTGCCCCGGTGGCAGGACTCCGACGGCAGCGATCTGTGGGCGACCGAGGACGAGACCCGCGATCAGATCATCGGGTTCTACCGGCGCACGTGGGAACACTCGGACGCGACGATCAACGAACTTCCCCTCGACGCCCCCGGCCACGTGCCGTGGTGGCCGGAGCCTCATGCCGACACGAACCTGTTCGCCGTCATGGTCCATGTCCTCGGCGAGACCATCCGGCATGCCGGGCACGCCGATATCCTGCGCGAGGGCCTCGACGGCCGGACCGGGCTGCGCGCCGAACACGAGAAGCAGATCGACGAGGAAGCCCGTGCGGCCCACTGCGCGAAGATCGAGCAGGCCGCCAGGTCGGCCGCACCCATCAAGGCGTAGAGGTTGTCTCACGTGACTTGATGTTCGTGCGGCATGATGCCGGTCGTGGGTGCTGATCTGTCGAAGCGTCCGGTTCCTGATGAACTCTGGGAACTGACCGCCCCGTTGCTGCCTTCGTTCGCTGATCGTCCGCAAGGTGGTGGGACCGCTCCGTGTGACGAGCGGGCCGTGTTCACGGCAGTGGTGTACGTGCTCACCAGCGGCTGTGCCTGGCGGCATCTGCCGCCGGCATCCGGTACGTCGCCCGCCACCGCGCATCGCCGCTTCACGGTATGGACCGAGGCCGGCCTGTGGCGTCGGCTGCACCGGGCGGTGCTGGACGAACTCGGGGCCTGGGGCGAGGTGGACTGGACCTCGGCGATCGTCACGCGGCCTCCGTTCGCGCCGAAAGGGGGGATCGCTGACCGGGCCGAACCCGGTCGATCGCGGCAAGAAGGGCAGCAAGCTGCACGTGCTGTCCGATGCCCAGGGCATCCCGCTCGCCGCCGCCGTGTCCGGCACGAACATCCACGACAGCCTCGCCCTCAAGCCGCGCATCCGCGGCATACCAGCCGTCCGGTCCCGCCGGGGACCACGGCGGCGCCGCCCCGTCAAACTCCGCTCGGACAAGGCGTACTTCTCCGCCGCACACCTGGCCTGGCGGCGCGAGCGCGGGCTCGTCGCACGCATCGCGCGGCCCGGCATCGAGTCCGGCGAACGCCTCGGTCGGCACCGCTGGAAGATCGAGCGGTCGATCACCTGGCTCTTCGGCTACCGCCGCCTCACCGTCCGACACGAACGAAAGGGCTCGCACTTCCTTGCCCTCCTCGGCCTGGCCGCCGCCCTGACCTGCTACAAGAAGCTCGCGAAAATCGCCACGTGAGACAACGTCCAAATCCTTTTTGTGGCCCATCGTCGGCGAATGCTTCGGGGATGCCGTCCTCGAAGCCACGAGCACGCCGCCGCGCCGTACCCCCGGTGGAACCGTCACGCAGTCACGGACTCCGCTGTTCTCAGCGCACGCTCAGGGAGTTGAGATGGACACCGATCCGCACGAACGCCCCCACCAGGGGGGCCGGCGGTACCGCGGGCGACATGACCTGCGAGCCGAAGTGGACGACCACGAGGTCCAGGCCCGGCGACACGAAGAGCCGCTGGCCGTGGATGCCGCTGGCCATGTAGGAACCGTAGGGGTCGTTCAGGACCCACCACAGGTCGTGGTAGGAGAGCGTGGCCGGTGAGTCGGGGGGTGCGGCCGGGAAGCGGACTCGGCGGGGGTAGCCGTCGGGCACGCCGCTGGTGATCGTGCCCGCCACTTCCTCCGGAACCACCTGCCGGTCCCCCACCGCCCCGCCGCACCGCAGCATCTCACCGAGCCGGGCCACATCGCGTGCCGTCGCGCTGAAGCCTCCGCAGGCGGCTTCAGCCCCCTCCTGGTCCAGGATGTAGTACGCGTCCTCCTCCGCGCCGATCTTGGTCCAGAGGAGGTCGCTGAGCAGGGCGGACGTGGTCGATTCCGTGACGCGGCGGAGGACTTCGGCCAGCGCCTCGACGTTGCCGTTCTCGTAGCGGAACTCCTCGCCCGGCGCCCCGGTGGCGCGGGCCGTCATGAGGTGCTCACGGATGGTCGTGGGGCCGCTGTAGCCGAACGGCCGCAGCTGAGCGGCGATCACCGCCTGGTACCGCTGGGCCTCGATCGCCTTGTCGAAGGGCCGCCCCGCGTAACCGACCCGGGTGCCCATGTGCAGCAGGTCCTGCACCCGGGCATCGCCGAAGGCCGTCCCGGCCAGTTCCGGAACATAGGCGGAAGCCGCCGCCGTACGGTCCAGCACCCCCTGGTGAGCGAGTGTCGCCGCGACGAGGCCGAGGTAGGACTTGGCCGCCGAGGCGTTGAAATGAGGGGTGCACGCGTCGAAGTCGTGCAGATAGCGCTCGTACACCACCTGGCCGCGGTGCAGCACCAGGAACGCGTCCGTCCGGGCCGCGGCGAAGAGGTCCGCGAGCTTGAGCGGGCCCGTGTCAGTGGTGCCGACATCGAGGGCGTCGAGGTCGAGGGCGTCGGGGTCCGTACCGGTGTGCGGCAGCGGACGGGCGGGAGCACGGCCCCGCCACACGCGTCGGCTGGGTGAGAGTTCACGGCCCTGTGAGGTGAAGCGGCGGATCCAGGCCGGGTCCGTGTAGCCGCGGCTCCACAGCAGATGACTCAAGGGGGCTGTCTCGGTCACGGGTCACTCCTGTCGGTCGGGGTTTTCCGAGGTGCTGCTGCCTGAGGCGTTGACCGCGCGACGTCCAGCCGCTTAGGTTGCCAAATCAAGCGATCAATAACAGACATCCTGTACGGGAACATACTCCGATTTCAATATCCTGAGCCACAGGAGTGCCCGATGGTCCAGCCGCAGCCCCGCCCCGCCTCCCGCCCGGAGGCCGCCGCACCGCCGCCCGACCCGCCGGCCGACCGGCGCCGCGCCTGGCTGATCACCGCGCTGATCGTGGGGTTCATGCTGGTCAACTACGCGGACAAGTCCGTCCTGGGCCTCGCGGCCGTGCCGATCATGGACGAACTGCACATCAGCAACAGCACGTACGGCCTGATCTCCAGCTCCTTCGCCCTGCTGTTCAGTGTTTCCGGGCTGATGGGCGGAATCGTCTCCGCGCGGGTTCCGAGCCGCGTGCTCCTGGCCGTGCTGGCCGCCGTATGGGCGGTCGCCCAGCTGCCCGTGCTCTTCGTGGCGTCCGTGCCCGCCCTCGTGGCGGGGAGGGTGCTGCTGGGTGTCGCCGAGGGGCCGGCCGCGCCCATGTCCATGCACGCGCTCTACAAGTGGTTCCCGGAGGACCGGCGGGGTCTGCCGTCGGCCTTGCAGATCAGTGGCGCCGCGCTGGGCACACTGATCGCCGCACCGGGTGTGACCTGGCTGATCACCGCGTTCGGCTGGCGTTCCGCCTTCGCCGCGCTCGCCGCGGTCAGTGTGGTGTGGAGTCTGCTGTGGTGGCGGACGGGGCACGACGGGCCGTACGGCCACGAGTCCGTGCACGGTGCCGGGTCCGGGTCCACATCCGGCTCCGGGGCCGACTCCGGGTCAGTGCATCGGTCCGGGTCCGGGTCCGGGCCCGGGCCCGGGCGTGGGTCCGGACCGGTGGTACGGCTGCCGTTTCGCCGGCTGCTGCTGAACGGCACGGTGCTGGGGAGCATCGCGGGAGCCTTCGGCGCCTCCTGGGCCCTGTCCCTGAGCCAGGCGTGGCTGCCCGCCTACCTGCGCACGCAGCTCGGCATGTCGTCGGGCGGGGCGGCCACACTCATCAGCGGCGTCTCGGCGTTCAGTTTCGTGCTGCTGCTGGCGGTGTCCCCGCTGGTCGACGCGCTGAACCGGCGCGGGGTGACGAACCGTTGGTCGAGGGGCGCGCCCCAGGGGATCGCCGTCACCGTCGCGGCGCTGGCCATGGCGGCCCTGCCCTTCGCCGACGTCAGGGGGGTGCTCCTGGCCCTGATCACGCTGGCGTTCGGCGCCCATGCCATCACCTTCCCGCTGCACTACATGACGACGGCCGCCGTGGTGCCGCCCGCACAGCGGGGAGCGGTGTTCGGCTTCGTCGCCGCGACGGGCACTCTGCCCGGACTGATCGCGCCGTCTCTGACCGGGCACCTGCTGGACTCGGCGCCCTCGCAGACCGCCGGATACACCCACGCCTTCCTGGTGTCGGCCGCGGTGATGCTGGTCTGCGGGCTGACCGCCCTCGCCGCGATCCGCCCCGAGCGGGACGTACAGCGGCTGAGGCCGGCCGGCCGAGCCGGGCGCGGGCAGCAGTGCGCCGCTCCCATCGACGGCTAGAGTTCGCCACTCCCGACCGGCGGCCGGAGTTCGCCGCTCCGGCCGACGGCCGGAGTGCGCCGCTCAGGCCGGTGACCAGAGGGCGCCGCCCAGACGGACTGCCAGAGTGCGGCGCTCAGGCCGGCGGCTCGAATCCGCTGGCCCAGTAGCGGCCGTGCAGGGCCAGGTCGAGGAGCATGCGGACGACCTCGGCGGCCGGCAGCGAGGGAGTGTCCTGCTCGACCCACCACCGCAGCACCGCGATCTGCTCCCCGACCCATACCCGGGCCAGCAGCTCGGGGTCGATGCGCGGTTGTACGGCGTTGCGTTCGGCGCGGGCGCGGAACTCCTCGGTCGTGGCACGCGCGCAGGCGTCCACGAACATCTGCAAAGGCCTGCCGTCGCCTTCGCCGCGCAGCACGATCCGGTACAGATCGCGCTGCTCGCGCGCGTGCCGCAGCATCTCCAGGACCGGCTTGCCGGTGAACCCGATCGCACTGTCGGCGACCGCGGGTGCCAGGCGTTCGGACAGTTCGGCGAGCAGGTCCGCCGTCACGCGCGCGAACAGGTCCTCCTTGTCACGGAAGTGCGCGTAGAAGGTCGCGCGTGCCACATCCGCGCGCTCGGTGACGTCCTCCACGGTCAGCGCCGTGAAACCCCGCTCCAGCACCAGCTCCACCAGGGCCTCCCCCAGAGCCCGGCGTGAGCGTCTGGTCCGCCTGTCCTCCGCCATGCACCCCTCCTCCTCGATCGTCACGCATGGCCGCCGTGACGCATGCGGAGCCAGTCTAGAAGACTCTTGACACGGCAGACGTTAATGAACAAGCTGTCTGGAACTGATCGTCATGTAAATCTACGGACGCCCTCTACTGAGTAGGCCTTCATGAACCTCGGCACCTATCTGTCGCGCAGCGCTCGCTACTGGCCCCAGGCCCCCGCCCTCGTCTGCGGGGACCGCGTCTGGACCTTCACCGACCTGGACCGGGCGGCCGACCGCCTGGCCTCCGCCCTGGCCGGCCGGGGCCTGCGCCCCGGCGACGCCGTGGCTTCCCTCGCGTGGAACCGCGGCGAGCTGGTGGAGGCGGAATTCGCGCTGTACAAGGCCGGGTTGACGCGCGCGCCGATCAACGCCCGGCTCGGCGCCGGCGAGATCGAGCACATCCTGCGTTACGCCCCCGTACGCGCCCTGGTCTTCGACGCCGCCCACCGCGAGGACGCCCTCGCGGCCATCGCCGCGGCGGGTACCGGCTGCCTGCCCGTCCCCCTCGACGGCGCACAGCCCGGCGAGGTCTCCTACAGCGACCTGCTGGCCGAAGGCGACGGGACACCGGTCCGCGTCGAGGTCCACGAGGACGACCCCTGCGTCCTGAACTTCACCTCCGGGTCCACCGGCGCGCTCAAGGCCGCGGTGCAGACGGCCGGCAACCGCCTCGCCAACATGCGCAAGCAGCTGATGGCCGACGAATCCCGCCCCCGCCCCGGCACCCGCTACCTCGCCTGCGGCCCGATCACCCATGCCACCGGCATGGGCCTGCTCGCCGGGGTGTTCGGCGGCTCGACCACCTACGTCCTGCCGAGCTGGAGCCCGCAGAGCTTCCTGGAGACGGTCGAGAAGGAACGCATCACTGCGACCTTCCTCGTGCCGGCCATGCTGAACACGGTGCTCGCCCATCCCGGTGCCGCCGGCCACGACCTGCGCTCGCTGACGAGTGTGCGCATCGGCGGCGCGCCCGTCTCGCCGCAGCGCCTGCGGGACGCCGTGGAGTTCTTCGGCCCGGTCATCGCCCAGGGGTACGGGCTGGGCGAGACCACCAGCGTGGTCGCGGGACTGAGCAGCGAGGAGATCGCCCACGCCGTGCAGGAGGACCCGGAGCTGCTCCAGTCGTGCGGCCGTGCGTCCTACGACACCGAGATACGTGTCGTCGACGAGTCGGGCCGGGAACTCGGCCCGCGCGAGGTCGGCGAGGTGATCGTGCGCGGGCCGGACTGCGTGAGGGAGTACTGGCAGGAGCCGGAACTGTCCGCTCAGACCTTCCGCGAGGGCTGGGTGCACACCGGCGACCTGGCATGGATGCGGGAGGACGGCTACCTCTTCCTCGTCGACCGCAAGAAGGACATGATCATCTCGGGTGGCTTCAACATCTACTGCACCGAGGTCGAGGCCGCCCTGTACGAACACCCCGCCGTCCAGGAGGCATGTGTCGTCGGCGTGCCCGACGAGCGGTGGGGCGAGGCCGTCAAGGCCGTCGTCGTCCCCCACGCCGGTACGACCGTCACGGCCGACGAGCTGATCACCTTCTGCGCCGACCGGCTGGACCGTTTCAAGAAACCGCGCTCGGTCGACTTCGTGACCGAACTGCCCCACAACCGCAACGGCAAGCTCGACCGCAAGACCGTACGCGAGCCCTTCTGGGCCCACGCCGCCCGCCGCGTCAACTGACCACATCCCCTTCGGAGCCCCCGCCGTGACCTTCTCCCTCCGCCCCGCCCACGACGACCCGCGCACCGCCGAACTCGTCGACCGCCTGCGCGACTACCTCGACGGCGAACTCGCCGACTTCGAGAGCGCACGCGGCCTGACCCACTCCAGCCGCCTCACCCGCGCCGACCTCGAACCGGTCTGGCGCCGCAGCCGCGAACTCGGCTTCTACGGCATCCACCTGCCCGTGGAGTACGGCGGCCAGAACCTCACCTACACCCAACTCGCCGCCCTGAAGGAGGAGATCGGCGCCAGCGGCCGGGTCCTCGGCCACAGCGTGCTCGGTGACATGGGTGGCCCGCTGCGCGCGGGCGACATCCTCAAGCACGCCACCGAGCACCAGCTGGACAAGTACCTGTTGCCGTTGATCCGCGGCGAGCGGGCGTGCTGCTTCTCCCTCACCGAGACCGACGCCGGCTCCGACGTCCGCTCCATGCGCACGGTCGCCGTACCCGATGCCGACGGTGACGGCTACCGGCTGACCGGGCACAAGGTCTTCTCCTCGGCCGGTCCCTTCGCCGACTTCGCGATCGTCGTCGCCCGCATGGCCGGCACCGGAGAACGGGAGGACGACAAACCGCGGTTCTCCGCGTTCCTGGTGGACCTGGACAGCCCCGGCTGCCGCGTCGAGGAGGGGGCGACCCCCATGTCGGGCGAACACATCGAGAGCGACATCGTCCTGGACGACTGCCACGTCCCCGCCGCCAACCTCCTCGGCGAGGAGGGAAAGGGCATGCGCATCGCGCTCGGCCGGGTCACCACCAACCGCCTCCTGCACTGCCCCACGGTCCTCGGCGCCACCCGCCGCGCTCTCACCCTGACCCTCGACCGGACCCGGACCCGCAAGGTGGCGGGCGGCCGGCCCCTCCTCATGCTCCAGGCCATCCAGCACAAGGTCGCCGACATGGCCACGGAGTTCTACGCCGCCCGGTCCATGACGTATGCCGCGCTGGCGGCCCTGGACGCGGGCCGCGAGGTGCACGCGGAAGCCTTCATGTGCAAGCTGTTCGTCGCCGAGTCCGCCTTCCGCATCCTCGACGAGGCCGTGCAGATCCACGGCAAGGAAGGGCTCACCCAGGGCAACGAGATCGAGTACCTCTTCCGCAAGATCCGCATGTTCCGCATCCTCACGGGCACGTCCGAGATCCAGCGCAACGGCATCGCCAAGCTCCTGGCCTTCGACCACTGACCTCGGTGGCGCACACATGGGCTCATGCGTGCGCGACGGGTGAGAGGACTGGTCGGACAGGAGACGTGAGTGTCCTGCCGCAGCAGGGGTCCCGCTGTCCGGGCCCCGGGCCTACGCCTGACCGCGTGGTCGCAGGCGCTCGCCCTGCGGCCCGAACATGACCAGGTACTCGACCGGTCCACCCGGGCCGGCGTTCGCCACGCCGTGGGCGGTGCGGGTGTCGAACTCGGCCACCTCACCTGCGGAGAGGACGAGGTCCTGCTCGCCGAGCGCCAGCCACAGGCGCCCGTACAGCACGCACAGCCATTCGTACCCGTCGTGGACGACCTGCCGTGGCCGCGGTGGCGGTCCGTCCACGGGCGGCAGGACGTGCTTGTGGGCATGCAGGCCCCCGACGTAGCGGGTCAGGGGCAGGACGGCCTTGTCGTCACCGCGACTGTGCGGCGCGCGCTTGCGTGTTCGGGCCGTCTCGGCGGACGCCGTGCCCGCCGGTTCGTCGCCCGCCAGGGCGTCGAGGGAGAGGCCGTACGCCCTCGACAGCCGCAGCAGCACCTCCAGGGTCGGGCTGCGCCGACCGGTCTCGACCCGCGACAAGGTGCTCAGGGAGATGCCGGTCGCGCGGCTCACGTCGGAAAGCGTGTCACCGCGGTCCTCACGCGCAGCCCTCAGTCGCGACGCGATCGCGGCCAGCGTGCCGGCTACGCCGTCGTCCGTCATGGGCCCTCCCACCGCCGTCCTCAGGGCCGCGCCGCTACGGCCGTGTCCTGCCACTTTGCCACAGCGGCAAGGCTTGTCGCATCGGCCGGCCCGCGCAGCGCATCATCGGTGCGTACCCGCGGCCACCCCGGAACCCGAGGAGAAACCCATGCCCCAGCCCACACCACCCGCCGGCCTGCGCCACCGCACCCTCAAGGCCCCCGCCGGACGGCTGCACCTGGTCGAGCAGGGCACCGGGCCGCTGGTCCTGCTCGTACACGGCTTCCCGGAGTCCTGGTACTCCTGGCGCCACCAGCTCCCGGCCCTCGCGGCGGCCGGGTACCGGGCGGTCGCCCTCGACGTACGCGGCTACGGCCGCTCCGCCAAGCCCGCCGCGACGCACGCGTACCGCATGCTCGACCTGGTGGAGGACAACGTCGCCCTGGTGCGCGCCCTGGGCGAGGACCGGGCGGTGGTCATCGGCCACGACTGGGGATCCAACATCGCGGCCACCTCGGCCCTGCTCCACCCCGACGTCTTCCGCGCGGTCGGACTGCTGAGCGTCCCCTACGCCCCGCCCGGCGGCCCCCGCCCCACCGACGTCTTCTCCCGGATCGGCGGCCCCGAGGAGGAGTTCTACGTGTCCTACTTCCAGGAGCCCGGCCGCGCCGAGGCGGAGATCGAACCCGACGTCCGGGGCTGGCTCGCGGGCTTCTTCGCCGCCCTGTCCGCCGACACCATGCCCTCCCCGGCCGAGCCCGACCCGCACTTCGTGAGCCGGGGCACAGGCAGGCTGCGCGACCGCTTCCCGAGCGGACCTCTCCCCGCCTGGCTCACCGAGGGCGATCTCGACGTGTACGCCGGGGAGTTCGAGCGCACCGGCATGACGGGGGCGCTGAACCGCTACCGCAACATGGATCGCGACTGGGAGGACCTCGCCCCGCACAGCGGCGCCCCGATCAAGCAACCGTCCCTGTTCATCGGCGGTGGGCTGGACGCCTCCACGACCTGGATGGCCGACGCGATCGACGCCTACCCGGCCACGCTCCCCGGCCTGGTCTCGTCACACCTCCTGGACGACTGCGGCCACTGGATCCAGCAGGAACGCCCGCAGGAGGTCAACCGTCTCCTGACCGCCTGGCTCGCCTCCATCGAGGACTGACCGGGGAACCGTCCCGCGTGAACCACCCGCACCGGCGCTGCGTCTTCCTGCTCGACCGTCACCACACGAACCGGAGAACACGCAGTGGCAGACAAAGGCCTTGAGCGGAGCGACGAGCGGGGTCACGGCCCGGGGCCCTGGTGGGTGGGTCTCGGGGCCTGGGGGGCCGTCGCCCTGATCGTCTTCGGCGCTCTCGCGGCGGTGTGGGTCTCCCTTCGACTGCCCGGCACCCCCGAGGAGTTGGCGACCGGCTACTACGGGGCCGCCAAGGTCGTCGCGATCGGTCTGGTGATCGTGGGAAGCACCTTGCTGGGTCGCCGCCGCGCCCGGGCCGCGGCCACCGAGGAGCCGACCGAGGCGGACCATGCCTGAGGCGAGCAGGCCGGCGACGGGCGTGACCACGGGCGTGTCGGTTCCCGCATTCGTGTGTTGACGGACGACGGGCGCGGCGCGGGCGCACTCGCCGTAGCGGTTGCCGATGGCGCCGGGGCCCACGACCGCGATGCGCCCGCCGGGCGCCACACGCAGGCCGATGCCACTGAGGACGTCGTCCGCGCCCCCGGGCAAGCGAAGGACGCCGGCTCCGGGACCACCTCCGCAGCCGCCCATGCCGTGCTGGCCGGTCGCATCGCTGCTGGTTCCCCCGCTGACCGTCACGACCGGGGTGCGGCCGGCCGGTCCCGGGGCTCACCGGCACGGCCCGCGGTCGCCGCTCAGCGCACGTCGGTGCGGACGGGCGAGAGCCGGTAGCCGCCCTCGTGGAGGACGACGTGACCGGCCGTGGGCGGTGCGAAATGGGTGCCCAGGACCAGCGTGTCCGTGCCGACGAGCGAGGCGAGCAGTTGCCGGCGTGAGGCCTCGGACTGCTGCGGGTCGATGTCGACGCAGGCGCCGATGGCGGGGTGGGCGAGCTGGACGGGGTGGTGGATGCAGTCGCCGGTGATCAGTGCCGTCCGGCCCCGGCTGGTCAGCTCGACGGCGACGTGGCCGGGGGTGTGGCCCGGGGTGGGGAGCAGACGCAGGCCAGGCGCGACGTCGAAGCCCTCGGCGGAGACGTCGACGAGGTCGAGCAGCCCCGCCTCCTCCACCGGGATCACGGAGTCCCGGAACATCTTCTCGCGTGCCTCCTCCATGTCGTACCCGCTCCAGAACTCGCGCTCGGTGCGGGCGGTCAGGTAACGGGCGTGGGGGAAGGTCGGAACCCACTCGCCGTCCACCTTCCGCGTGTTCCAGCCGACGTGGTCGGCGTGCAGGTGGGTGAGGATCACCAGGTCGACCGAGTCCGGCGGGAATCCGGCGGCGGTGAGGTCCCGGAGGTAGTCGGTGTCCAGGTCGTGCCAGGCGGGGTTGGCCCGTTCCTTGCCGTTGCCGATGCCGGTGTCGACCAGGACGCGCAGGCCTCCCAGGGCGAAGGCGAAACTGTGGCTGTCGATGCGGAGGACGCCCTCGTCGTCGGCGTAGTGGGGGTGCAGCCAGTCCTGCGCGGCGACGAGGTCCGCGGTGGCGTCGGGCAGCAGCCACGGTCCGGTGGCGGGCGGCAGGAGGACCTCGTCGATGCGGTGGACGGTGACGTCGCCCACGGTCCAGGAGGAGGCGGCGGTCGGGTCGGTGGCCGGTGCGGTGCTCATGATCGCTGTGTCCTTGGTCGGTCTCGTTACGGAAGGCCGTGGTGTGTGAGGTCGGAGGCGCCGCTCCTCGACGCGGTCGTGCGGGGGTGGACGGCCTGGTGGAGGCGTTGCGCGGGTGCTCGTGGTGTGACGGCGGACATGGGACCGGCTCCTCTGACTCCTCACCCACTAAACGCTACAAGTTTGCGTTAAGTCACCGTAGGCCCCTACAGTGAACTAACGCAAACCCTTAGCTTTTGAGGTTGAGGGCGTTCGTTCTGCCGCTCAGGCCCGAGAAGAGAGAAGCCCATGTCCGCCCTGGAACTCACCCCGTCCGAAGCGGCCCGCTGGGCCGCCCGTGGCGGGCTCCCGCTGCCGGCCGACCGCCACGCCGCGATCGCAGCCACCGCCGACCACATCCACTCCGTCGTCGCGGTCCTGCGCGAGCTGGACTTCGGCGACACCCCGCCCGCCCCCGCCTACCGGGCGGGTGAGGAGACGCACGATGCAGCCGTATGAACTGACCCTGACCGCGGCCGCCGACGCGATCCGGGCCCGGCAGCTGTCCCCCGTCGAGCTGGCGGACTCCGTCCTGGAGCGCATCGCGCGGATGGAGCCGCGCCTCCAGGCCTACGTCACCGTCACCGCCGAACGCACCCGCGGGGCCGCGCGGAAAGCCGAGGCCGACATCGCGGCCGGCCGGTACCGCGGTCCGCTGCACGGCATCCCCATGGGCGTCAAAGATCTGATCGACGTGGCGGGCGTGGCCACGACGGCGAGCTCCCGGGTCCGCGCCGACCACCGCGCGCAAGCCGACAGCGCGGTCGTCGCACGCCTGGCAGAGGCCGGTGCGGTCCTGCTGGGCAAGACGCACACGCACGAGTTCGCCTACGGCCTGACCACCCCGCAGACCCGCAACGCCTGGGACACGGGCCGGGTCGCCGGCGGCTCCAGCGGCGGATCCGCCGTCGCCGTCGCCGCCGGCATGGCCACCTTCGCCCTGGGCACCGACACCGGCGGATCCATCAGGGTCCCCTCCGCGCTCAACGGGGTGGTCGGCCTCAAGCCGACCTACGGTCTCCTCCCCCGCCACGGCGTCACGTCCCTGTCCTGGTCACTGGACCACGTCGGCCCGATCACCCGCACCGCCCAGGACGCGGCCCTGGTCCTGACCGCGCTGGCCGGGTACGACCCCCGCGACCCCGCCTCCCTGACCGCACCGGCCACGGACTACCGGCCGGATGCGGGAACGGACCTGACGGGGCTGCGGATCGGCGTGCCGCGCACCTACTACTTCGACCACGTCGACCCCGAGACCGAAGGTGCCGTCCGGCACGCCATCGATCGGCTTCGGGCCCTCGGCGCGCGCCTCGTCGAGGTGGAGATCCCCATGACGCGCTACATCCAGGCCACCCAGTGGGGTCTGATGGTGCCCGAGGCCACCGCCTACCACGAGGGCACCCTGCGCACGGTCCCCGAGCGCTACCAGGCCGATGTCCGCATCCTCCTGGAGGCCGGCGAACTGATGAGCGCCGGGGACTACCTGCGCGCCCAGCGTTCCCGCACCCTCATGCGGCAGGAGTGGGCCCGCATGTTCGAGGAGGTCGACCTGATCGCCGCGCCCACGGTCCCGGCGACCGCCGTCAAGGCCGGTCAGGAGACGATCACCTGGGCCGACGGCACCGTCGAGGGTGTCTCCGACGCCTACGTACGGCTGTCGTCCCCCGCCAACATCACCGGCGTACCGTCCCTGTCGGTACCGGTCGGCCACGACACGGCGGGGCTGCCGATCGGCATGCAGCTGCTCGGGCGACCACTCGAAGAGAGCGTGCTCCTGCGGGTCGGCCACGCCTACGAGCAGAGCCGGCCCGCCCGCGACCTCGCGCACGTGGCGTGAACGCACGTGGCGTCAACGCACGGGCGTGAGCGAGTGACGGGACCCGGCGGCACCGCCCCGGCAGGGGCGGTGGAGCGGGCCGAGGGCGGTGGAGCGGGCCGAGGGCGGTGGAGCGGGCCGGGCGGACACAGCACACCGCGCATCCCGGAGGTGTATGGGCCACTAGACGCAACGACTTCGCTTTAAGGTGGGTTCCATGAGCAGGCAGATGGTACGCCCCGGTGGGCGCAGCGCCCGGGTCCAGGCATCGGTGCACGCCGCCGTGCGCGAACTCGCCTCGGAGGTGGGCCGCGACGCCCTGACGGTACCGCTGATCGCCCAGCGTGCGGGCGTGACACCCTCGACGGTCTACCGCCGCTGGGGGGATCTGCAGGAGCTGTTGTCGGACGTGGCGGTCGAGCGCCTGCGGCCCGAGACCGCGCCCGGGGACCACGGCGCACTGGCGCCCGACCTGACGGCGTGGGCCGAGCAGTTCCTCGACGAGATGTCCTCCCCCGCCGGCCGCGCCTACATCCGCGACGCCCTGCTCGGCGACCCGGACGGCGGCAACGCCGGCCAGTGCTCCGCCTACGCCGCCGAGCAGATCGACGTCATCCTCGCGCGCGCGTCCGAACGCGGGGAGAAGACACCCGAGGTCGAGACGGTCGTCGACCACGTCGTCGCCCCCCTGATGTACCGCATCCTCTTCCGCCCGGACGGACTGAACGCCGCGTACGCACGCCGGCTCGCGACAGCGGTCCTCGGCCCTGCCGGCCGGTGACGGGGCCGGGGCGGGGGCGGTGCCGCGCCCCCTGATTCCCCTCTCCATCGTCTTCCCCTCTCACTCGTCCGCTTCCCCTCTCACTCGTCCGCACCGTCGGAGGTGACGCCGAGCAGTCGTCCGCCGAGGCTGGGAACGGCATGGTGTGCCGCGCCGCCTGTCCGGGAGACCTGTCGGGCGGACGATTTCGCGGTGCTGTGGCCACGCGCTGCCGAATGGAGAAGGGGCTTTCGTATGCCGGAGCACGCCGCGACGGCGCCGGAGACCACCTGGGCTGCCAGGGTGGCGGGGGCCCTGCTGTGTCTCGCGGTGGCCGCCATCCATGTCGTGGACCAGGGAGGCGTCACGACGACGAGGGACCCCTACTACGTGGGCGTCGCCTACCACGTCCTGGAGATCGTGGCCGTGGTCACAGCCGTGCTGCTCCTCCTCCGCCTCGTCCGGCCGGGCTGGCTGCTGGCGACCGGGGTCGCCGTGGGCCCTCTGCTCGGCTACGTCTTCTCGCGGAGTTCGGGACTGCCCGACTACAGCGACGACATCGGCAACTGGACGGAAACGCTCGGACTGGTCAGCCTGGCCGTCGAAGGAGCCCTGCTCCTGCTGGCGGCGCCTGCCTTCGTACGAAGCCTGCGCCGCAGACGTTCCTGAGACCGCGCCGAGCGGTTCCCACCCGTACGGGACCGGGCTGTGCGCCGCGGCCCGCGGTAGGGCCGCGGGCCCGCTCACCGTTGCGCGGACCCTGCGACGTGACGGCGGTGGAGCGGCCGGGCCGGGGTACTACGAGGGGACCGCGGGCGCGGTGCTGTCATGACCGGCTCCGGTCGGGCCGGACGAGGGCCTCGGCGCCGATCGGGGTGAACCCGGTGGCGAGGAAGGCGCGCAGTGAGCGGGCGTTGCCAGGGGCGACGGCGGCGTAGACGGGCTCACCCTCCGGTACCAACGTGAGGGCGTCGGCGAGCAGCGCCCGGCCGCGTCCGCGCCCGCCCTCGAGGGGTGCACGCAGCTCGATGCTGAGTTCCGTACGCCCGGCGAGCCCGTGCGCGAGCGTGACCAGGCCCCGGTCGTCGCCGAACACCCGCACGTCGGTGCGCAGTTGTCGGGCGTACCGCACTCTGGGGTGGTCTTCGGCACCGGTGAGCGGCGGCAGCAGGGGAGTCCCGCCCGAGCCGCGGTGTACGAGGGTGGCGTCGACGCTTGTGATGAGACCCGTGGGACCGGCGAGGGCGCGCAGGAAGTCCGGCGACAGGGAGCCGCCGAAGCCGTCGGGCTCGTGGGCGTGGACCTGTGCGGCCGGCAGCGCGGTGGCGACGACGGCGTGGCCGGTGAAGGCGAGCGAACATTCCAGGCCGCCGGGCAGCGCGGGCAGCACCGTGACGGCCCCGTCGGCGGGTGGGAAGCGCCCTTCGGCGGCGTCGAGAAGGTGGGCCAGCAGGGGGTGCGGGAGCGCGAGGGCAGTGCGGTGGGCGTCGAGGAACGCCAGCAGCGCGGCATTGAACCGCTCCGGCTGCTCCAGGTTCGGCAAGTGCGCCGCGTCGTCGACGACGGCGAGAGCCGAGCCGTCGACCAGACCGTGCATGAACTCGGCCTGTTCCACCGGAGTGCAGGTGTCGTCCGCGCCGACCATCACGAGTGTCGGTACCCGCACGTCCCGCAACGTGCGGCGGTAGTCCGGCCGTTCGGCCCGTCCGCGCAGGGCCGCCGCGGCCCCGGCCGGGTCGGTACCGCGCATCATGCCCAGGACGTGCCCGGCGACCTCGGGCAGGCCGGTCACGTGGTGCGGGGCGATCATCTTGTCGATCACCTCGGCCGCGTATCCGTCCATGCCCTCGGCCAGCAGCCGATCGGCGAGGGCGGTGCGCAATTCCCTGCCCTGCTCCGTCTCGGCCACCGGCGACGTGTCGGCCAGCACCAACGCGGCCACCCGCTCCGGGTGGCTCCGGTGGAACTCCATGGCGATCTGGCCGCCCATGGACAGGCCGACCACCACGGCCCGCTCCGTTGCGAGGTGGCCGAGCACGTCGGCGAGGTCCTGCGCGAAGTCCGACAGCAGTGTCGTGCCGGATACGACCGTGCTGTCCCCGTACCCGCGCAGGTCGGGGACGATCACCCGGTACCCGGCGGCCACGAGCGCATCCACCTGCGGACGCCACATGCCGCGGTTGAACGGGTGCCCGTGGACCAACAGGACCGGCACGCCGGCGGGGGAACCGAGGTCGTCGTAGGAGATGGTGACACCTGCTGCGACGAGGACCTCACAGGCCTCGGACCTGGCCGCTGAAGTCGGTGCTGTGCCGGTGGAGTCCATGCCGGTCGCCTTTCCGGGGCGGGGGCGGTGAGATCCCAGGCACCTGACCACCCGTCAGGACTGGACGGCGTGCGGGATCCGCATGCCCCTCGGGTCCGCGCGGGTGTGGAGCAGGTCGTGGGCGATCACCGTGTCATCGGTCGCAGTATTCCAGGCAGCAGTGCCCGGACGGACGTACCCTGGGCGGCCCGGGGGCGCGGGCCGACCCCGGCTCGCGTTCGCTTCGTCGCTCCCGCAAAAAAAGATGCAGCGGGGTATGGACCTCGCCGCGCTTGTCCATCTACTGTCTAGACATGCCTGGACAGGTACACAAGCATCATCGCATCGCCCGCGTCCTCGCCGACGAGATCCGCGCCGGAATACATACCGACGGCAGCAGACTCCCGGGCGAGCACGCCCTCACCCAGCGCTTCGGCGTCAGTCGCACCACCCTGCGGCAGGCGCTCCAGGTGCTCGGCGAGGAGGGACTCATCGCCACGCACGCCGGGATCGGCTCGTTCGTCACCTTCGACGGCGGGGCACCGCTGGACCACCGCCTGGGCTGGACCCGGGCGCTGGCGGAGCAGGGCACCGAGCTGTCGACGCAGACCGTCCGGTTCGAGCAGGTGACGGACGACGCGCTGGCCGCCGAGCTGGGGCTGGCGTCGAGCGCGTTCGTCGCCCTGGACCGGGTCAGACGGCTGCCCGACGGGCAGGGCGTCTCCCTGGAGCACAGCAGGGTGCCGGCCACCGGAGAACTGGCCGGACTGCCCGAGCGCGGCCTTGACGGGGGCTCGCTCAGCCGGACCCTGGTCGCCGCGGGCCGGGTCACCGAGTCCGGCGAGGGCCTGGTGACGGTGCGCGGGCTGGGCCCGGCCGAGGCCGCCCTGCTGCACCGCGCGCAGGGTGAGTCCTTCCTGCGCCTGAGCCAGGTGTACCGGGCCGCCGACGGCTCGGTGGTCGAGCACGTCACCAGCCTGCTCGACCCGGCCAGGTTCGAACTGCACATCCGATCGGGCCGAGGAGGCCGACTGTGACCGACCGGCTCGACCGCGCCCTCGGCGCCTACTACGGGCTCGCCCTGGGCGACGCCCTCGGCATGCCCACCCAGTCGATGTCCCGCCAGGACGTCGTGCGGTGCTACGGCACCCTCACCGGTTTCGTCCCCGCCCACCCCGACAACCCGATCAGCGGCGGGATGCCGGCCGGATCCGTCACCGACGACACCGACCAGGCCGTGATCGTGGGCCGGCTCATCGCCGAGGGCCGGGGCAGGATCGACCCGCTGCGACTCGCCCACGAGCTGCTCGCCTGGGAGAAGGAGATGAAGGCCAAGGGCTCCTTCGACCTCCTCGGCCCCTCCACCAAGGCCGCCCTGGACGCGGTGGCCCGCGGTGTCCCGGCGCACGAGGCGGGGCGCACCGGCACGACGAACGGCGCCGCCATGCGCGTCACCCCGGTGGGCATCGCCCGCGCCGCCGAGCCACTGGACGCCTTCCTCGACCACGTCGTGGAGTCCTGCCAGGTCACGCACGACACGAACATCGGCATCGCGGGCGCCGCCGCGGTCGCCGCCGCCGTCAGCACGGGCGTCGGCGGTGGCACGCTGGAGCAGGCCGTGGCCGCCGCGGTGAGCGCGGCGCGCGCCGGTGCCCGGCGCGGGCACTGGGTCGCGGGGGCCGACATCGCCACCCGTGTGGCCTGGGCCTGGGACCTGGTCCGGGGCCTGCCGGAGGCCGATGCCCTCGACCGGATCGTCACCCTGGTCGGCACCAGCGTCGCCAGCCAGGAGTCCGTGCCCGCCGCCTTCGCGGTCCTCTCCGTGGCCGACGGCGACCCGTGGCGGGCCGCCCTGCTCGCCGCCAACCTCGGCGGCGACAGCGACACCATCGGCGCGATCGCCGGTGCCGTCTCCGGGTCGGTCACCGGTCTCGCGGCACTGCCCGCCGAGGCCGTGCGGACCCTCCGTACGGTCAACTCCCTCGACCTGGAAGCCCTGACGGGCGAGCTGCTCGCGCTGCGCTGACCGGCCCGCGCCCGCACCACCCCTCCTCCCCTCCCTCCCCCCTCTTCTCTCCTTCTCTCCCTTCCCGCCCGCTCCCCCGCACACCGCAAGGAGGTACCGTCATGACCGCTTCGAAGACGAACGATCGCGTCGGCGCCGTTGAGACCCGAGGAATCGAGCCGGTTCCCGAAAGCGAACGGCACGGCCGGGCCGGCCAGATGTTCTGGACCTGGTTCGCCGCCAACATCAGCATCCTGGGCCTGCCCCTGGGCGCCACGCTCGTCGCCTTCCGCGGCCTGGACATCTGGCAGTCGGTGCTCGTCGCCGTCGTCGGGGCCTTCGGTTCCTTCGCGCTGGTGGGTGCCCTGAGTCTGGCGGGCAAGAAGGGCGGCGCGCCCGCCCTGACCCTCTCCCGTTCGGTCTTCGGCCAGCGCGGCAACGCGGGGCCGACCCTGATCAGCTGGCTCAGCCGGGTCGGCTGGGAGACGATCTCCACCACCACGGCGGCGTACGCGCTGCTGGCGCTGCTGGACACCGCGTTCGGCGTCGGCCGGAACACCGCGCTCACCGTCGTCTGCCTGCTGGTCTTCATCGGCTGCACGCTGCTGATCAGCGGCCTCGGGCATGCCACCATCATGTGGATCAACAAGTGGGCCACGGTCGTCTTCGGCCTGCTGAACCTGGTCGTGATGGGCTTCCTGGTCGCCACCGTCGACTGGACCAAGGTCCTCGACACGCCCGCGGGCCCGGTCAGCTCAGTGGTCGCGGGCATCGGGTTCATCGCCTCGGGCACCGGCATCGGCTGGGCCAACGCCGGTGCGGACTACGCCCGCTACCTGCCCCGCGCGATCCCGGGCCGCAGGCTGATCACCGCCTCGGCGTTCGGCGCGGGCATCCCGCTGGTCCTGCTGATCTCGCTCGGCTCGCTGCTCTCGGCGGGCGACAAGTCCCTGGCCACCGCCTCCGACCCGGTCGCGGCGATCAACGCGATGCTGCCCTCCTGGATGGCGATCCCCTACCTCGTCGCGGCCTTCGGCGGACTGCTGATGTCGAACCACCTCTCCACCTACTCGGCCGGCCTGACGATGATCACCCTCGGGCTGCGGGTGCCGCGGGCCGCCGCCGTCACCCTCGACGTGGTGCTGATGTTCGCCGGCGGCATCTACTTCATGCTGATCGCCGACGACTTCTACGGGCCGTTCTCCACCTTCCTCACCCTGCTGGCCGTGCCCATCTCGGCCTGGATCGGAGTCATCGCGGTGGACTCGCTGTGGGGCCGCGCCTACGATCCCGAGGCACTGATGGACACCACCCGCACCAGCCGGTACTGGTACTCGGGCGGCTTCCGGCTCCCCGCCGTCGCGGGCTGGGCCGCCGCAATCGTCGCCGGCCTGCTCTTCACCAAGGCGTCGACCAGCGACACCGACGTGTGGTTCGCCGGCCCGCTCGCCGACACCTGGTTCGGGGTGAACGGGCTCGGCTGGGCCATCTCGATGGCCGTCGGCGCCGCGGTGTACGCCCTGCTCGGCCGCCGTCCCGGCGCCGCGGACCGCGACGGCGTGACCGACTCCCCCGCCCTTCAGGAGGCCCGGCGATGACCCGCCGACTCGTCCTCGCCGGCAATGTCATCGCCGACCTGGTCATCGAGGTGCCCGCGCTGCCCGAACGCGGCGGCGACGTCATCGGCACCCGCACCGAGACGACCGCGGGCGGCGGCTTCAACACCCTCGTCGCGGCCCGGCGCCTCGGCACGGAGGCCGTCTTCGCCGGACTGCACGGCACGGGAGCGCACGGCGACCTGGTCCGGGAGGCGCTCGCGGCCGAACACATCGTGCCGCTGCTGCCCGCCCGTACGGACGGCGACACCGGCTTCACCGTGGCCCTGATCGACGGCGGCGGCGAACGGACCTTCGTCACCAGTTTCGGCGTCGAGGCCACCCTGACGCAGTCGGACGTCGACGCCGTAGCCGCGCGACTGCGCCCCGGCGACCTGCTCCAGCTCTCCGGCTACGGGCTGGTCCTGCCGGGAAACGGCCCGCTGCTGTCCGCGTTCACGGCCGGGCTGCCGGCGGACGTCACCGTCTGCCTGGACCCGGCGCCGCTGGTGGCCGACATCCCCGAGGCCGTCCTGTCCCCCGTCCTGGCCCGCACGGACTGGCTCAGCGCCAACGCCCGCGAGGCCCGGCTGCTGTCCGGGCACGAGGACCCGCGGGCCGCCGCCACCGCGTTGCGGGACCGGCTGGCGCCGGGCGCGGGGGTGCTCGTCCGGGCCGACAAGGACGGCTGCTGGCTGGCGGCGCCCGGCCAAGCACCGACGCACGTGCCGGGGTTCCCCGTCGTGGCGGTGGACAGCAACGGCGCCGGAGACGCGCATGTCGGCTCGTTCCTCGCCCTGCTCGGGCAGGGGCACGACCCGCTGACCGCCGCGCGCGGGGCCAACGCGGCCGCCGCCTACGCGGTGACCCGAAGCGGCCCGGCCACCGCACCGGACCGCACCGAACTGGCCCGCTTCCTCGCAGACGACCCCCTCGGACGTCAGCTCTTCGGCTAGGGTCCTGCGCGCCGGAGACGCGCGGTCAGGCGCCGCGGAGATGCGCCGGAGACCCGCCGGCGGAAGCGTCCGGGGCGCCGGGGCCCCGACGGGAAGCGACGCGGCCGGCGCTCGTTCGGTACGCGGTCACATCACGTGGGGCAGGGCGTCGGGGTGGGAAGGCGGCCTGCGTGGAAGGCAGTGGGCGAGAGTCCCATGAGCGTGCGGAAATCAGCCGTCAGGTGGGACTGGTCGTAGTAACCGGTGTCGACGGCCAGCGCCGCCCACTGTGCGGAGCCCGCCCCGGCCAGCACGGTGCGGAGCCGCTGGATGCGGGCGAAGCGCTTGGGTGTCAGACCGACCTGGCCGGTGAACAGGTCGCGCAGGTGGCGTTCGCTGACCGACAGCCGCCGGGCCAGTGCGGCGACCCGTTCACCGGGGGCGGACAGCGACGCGACGGCCTCGCGGAGGAGCAGGTCGCGCGGGTCCGCATCGCGGTGCACGCAGGTGAGCAGGGTGTCCTCGATTCCCCGAAGAACCGAGTCGAGACCGGTCAGTTCGTTGAGCCGCTGTTCCAGGCGGGCGGCGCGCTCCCCCCACAGTTCGGCGAGCGGTACGGCCCGGTCCCGTAGTTCGCCGGCGGGGGCGCCGAACACCGACCGGGCCGCACCGGGCCGCAGGCGCGCCCTGATACACATCGGCAGTTCCTTGCCCGGATGGTAGGACGCGCGGCTGCGTGGGCCCACCACGTGCAGGTCACCGCCCCGCGGACCAGTCCTGCGGTACACCAGTGCGGTGGTGACGTCGGGCAGGTGCACCAGGGGCAGGTGCCTGTCGGGACGCATCAGTGTCACGTCTGCGATCCAGGGCCGGAGCGTGGGCATCGGGATCTTCGTCTCCACGTCGGCCACTCTACGGTCTGCCGTTTCTTCCTAGATCGGCCGGGCGGCGGCGCGGCAGGCTGGCTGCCATGATTCTTGTCACGGGTGCGACGGGCACCATAGGTAGGGAAGTGGTCCGGCTCCTGGCCGGGCGGGGCGAGCGGGTCCGGGCCATGACACGGAACCCGGAGGGCGCGCATCTGCCGGCCGAAGTGGTGCGGGGCGACTTCGACGACCGTGACTCTCTCGTCGACGCGGTGGCCGGGGCCGACGCGGTCCTCCTGCTGGACGCCCCGGGGCCCTGGATCGAGCGGCACGACCTGGCGATGCTCGACGTCGTGCGGGCCCACGGGGTCGGGAAGGCGGTCAAGGTGTCGGCCATCGGCACCGGCGAGCACAGCGAACTCAGGACCAGTGCCTGGCACCTTCCAGGCGAACGCGCCCTGCGAGCGGGGGGCGCGGCCTGGACGGTCCTTCGGCCGAGCAGCTTCGCCACCAACACCTTGTCCTGGGCTCCCGCCATCCGAGCCGGGCAGCCTGTCGCCAACCTGACGGGCAAGGGCGCCCAGGGCGTGATCGACCCCCGGGATGTCGCCGAGGTGGCGGTCGCGGCGCTGACGGCACCCGGTCATGCGGGCAGGACCTACACGTTGACCGGTCCCGAGTTGCTGAGCACACCCGACCAGGTGGAGGTCCTGCGCAAGGTGCTCGGCCGCCCGGTCGAGGTCGTCGACGTACCGCTGGAGACGGCGAAGGAGCAGATGATCGCGGCCGGCCGGGACCCGGAGTTCACCGAGGGCGCGCTGCGCGGGCAGCGGTTCGTCGCCGACGGGGGAAACGCCCGGCTGACCGACGACGTGGCGGCTGTTCTCGGCCGCGGGCCCCGTACCTACGCGGCCTGGGCAGCCGACCACCGGGCGGCGTTCGGCTGCTGAGGCCGGACTCGTGGTGCCGTAGGGGCTGACGCGGGGCGACGGCTCCGTGCGGCGCGCCTCACGGGAGATCGCCCCCAGCCCACCACGCCGCCAGCCGCCAGCCGTCAGCCGCCAGCCGTCAGCCGTCAGCCGTCAGCCGTCAGCGAGGCGCCTACGGTGTGTCCTGATCCGTGGGGGTGTGCGGTTCCGGCCCGGTCGCGCGGGTGGCCCGGCGCCGGGCCACCCGCTGGAGGTAACTCGTCCGCCGCCCCGGGTCGGTGGCGAGTTCCACCGCGGCATGGGCCAGCGCGGTCGCCCCGTCCAGGACGGCCCGGTCGGCGCCCGCACTGGTCCCGTACCGGGTGAAGCCCTCGGTGTGCTGGAGTGCGCCGCCGGTGTCGTAGCCGATGCACGGGTGGAGCGACGGTACGGCGTGGGAGACGTTGCCCATGTCGGTGGAAGCCGTCAACTCACCGTGCCGGGCGGCCGGTTCGCGGCCCAGGGCGCGGGCGGCCCGTAGGTAGGCGGAGGTCAGGAAAGGGTCCTGGCGCAGCTCGGCGAAGTCGTGGCCGTGCGGGGCGAGTTCCAGTTCCGCCCCGGTGGCCAGGGCGCCCGCCTCCAGGCAGGCCCGGACGCGCCGGCGAGCGGCGACGAGGTCGTCCATGGTGCGGGCGCGCACCTCGTAGCGTGCCCGCGCGCGTTCCGGGATGACGTTGACCGCGTGACCCGCCTCGTGGACCACGTCGTGGACCAGGGTTCCCGGCGGCAACTGCTGGCGCAGCATGCCGACGGCCGTGTGCGCAAGGACGGCGGCGTCGAGCGCGTTCACTCCTTCCCACGGGGCGAGCGCGGCGTGGGCCGGGGTGCCGCGGTAGGTGACGTCCCAGGCGCCGACGGCGAGCGACGAGGCCCCGACCGAGTCCTCCGGCGCCGCGTGCACCATCAGCGCGGCGGCGGCGTCGTCGAACACACCCGCCTCCAGCAGCGGCACTTTGCCGCCGATGTCCTCCTCCGCGGGGGTGCCCACGAGTTTCACAGTGATCCCGACGGCGTCCGCGACCGCCGCCAGGCCGAGCGCCGCGCCCACGGCCGCGGCGCCGTTGACGTTGTGCCCGCAGGCGTGCCCGATGTCCGGCAGCGCGTCGTACTCGGCGCACACGGCGATCACCAGGGCGCCCGTGCCGTAGGTGGCGACGAGGGCGGTGGGCAGTCCGGCCGCTCCCCGGGTCACCCGGAAGTCCGCGTCCGCCACGAGGGCGGCGATCTTCGCGGCCGAGCGGTGCTCCTGGAGCGCGGTCTCGGGTTCCGCGTGCAGGCTGTGGCTCAGGCCGATCAGGGCCTCCCGACGGGAGTGGACGGCGGCCGTGACAGCCGCCAGGGCGTCTTTCCGCCTCGCGTTGGGACGTTCGTGCGTCATGCCGCCTCCTTGCTGGTGGTGAGACCGGCGGTCCGGGCGGCCGGGCCCGGCCCGTCACCGCGGAACAGCAGGCCGAGCAGTGCCCCGCCCAGCGCCACCGCCGCGCACACCCCCCACGACCACAGGTAACCCGCCCCGGCCACACCGCCGTCGGCCCCGGGGTGAGCGGCGAACAGAGCGCTGATGACGGCCGCGCCGATCGCCGCTCCCAGGGACAGGGCCAGTTCGTTGATGCCCACGGACAGGGCCGTCTCCGTCTCCTCGACGACCTCCGCCGACAGCGTCCGCGTGACCGCTTCGAACATGCCCGTCGCCACGCCCACCAGCAGCGCCCCGACGAGGTACTGCGGCAGTGAAGCGTGGAACAGCGTCAGCGCCAGGAAGCCCAGGGCTCCGAGGCCGCCGGTGAGGACCATCGTGGCCCGGTCGCCGACGAGCCGGGCCAGCCGGGGCGATGCCGTGGACCCGCAGAAGCCGGCGACGACCATCGCCAGGGACACCAGCGAGATCGCCTGTGACCCCAGGCCCATTCCGTAGCCGTCACCGTCCGGCTTCGCGCCGAGGAAGACGGCGTTGGCTCCGAGGAAGCCGATGGCGCCGAACGCGGCGCAGAAGGTGTGCGCGCTGACGATCGTGAGCCGCGGGCTGCGCAGCAGTCCGAGGTCCACCAGCGGATGGTCCGACCGGTGTTCCACTCTCACCCACAGGGCGAGGAGGAGCACCGCGACCACGGCGGTGAGCAGGGACGACGCCGAGGCCCATCCCCAGGAGCCGCCCTCGGTGAGCACCAGGACCAGCGCGCCGAGACCGAGGGTCAGCAGGATGGCGGCCGGGGCGTTGAAGCGGCCCGCGCGCGGCGCTGAGCCGGCCGGCAGCACGAACGCCGCCACCAGGGCCAGGGCCCCGAAGGGGACGGCGGTCCACAGGCCCGCGAGGGCGTGCTCCTCACTCAGCGAGCCGGCGACGAGCCCGCCGGTGCCGATGGACAGCAGCAGTGCGCCGACGAGCACGGACATCCCCGTACGGCCGTGTTCGGGGGCACGGGAGCGGAGGATTCCGGCGAGCAGCGGGAAGAAGCCGACGACGGCGCCCTGGAGGACCATGCCCAGCGCGAGCGTGGCCGTCGTGGGCCGCAGGGCGATCAGCAGCGAACCGGCCGCCACCATGGCGACCGCGATCCGCAGCAGCGGCCGGTGTCCCCAGAGGTCGCCCCAGCGGGACAGCAGCGGGGTCAGGACCGCGAACGCGAGCTGCGACAGCAGATACAGATTGCTCTGCCCCACCCCGCCGATGCCGACGTGGTCGCCCACCGCCGGCAGCAGTGGTGTCAGGTACCCCTGGACGACTCCGCTGCAGACCACGATCGCCGTCATGACCGCGAGAAGTCCGCGACCACGGATGATGGCACACGTCACTGTCTCACCCTCTTCCCTTGGCTGGAGCGCGAAGTGGTGACTACAGTGCGAGCGCCGCTGGAACCGATCGCCAACTTCGCAAGGATCATGCGAGAAGGACGTCCGCGATGAAGGAATCGAGCAGCGTCACCGAACTCGACCTCGCCCTCGTGCACGCGCTCCAGATCCGGCCGCGTGCCGCGTGGACCGATCTCGCGCCTTCGCTGGGAGTGACGGCGGTGACGTTGGCCCGCCGCTGGGAGCGACTGACCGGGGAGGGGCTGGCATGGCTGTCCGCGGTACCGGGCCCGGCGTTCTCCCGGACCCGGTGCAGCGCGTTCGTCCTCGTCAGGTGCCCGCCCGCGGCGCGGGAGCCCCTGGCCGCGCGGATCGCCGAGCTGGACGAGGCGGCGACGGTCGAACTGACCGCGCCGGGCGGTGCCGACCTGCTGCTGGACGTGCTGGCGCCTGATGTGGCCGGGGTGCACCGGTTCGTCGACGAGCGGCTGGCCCGGCTGCCCGGCGTGTCGGCGGTGGACTGCCTGTTCGCCACCTCGCTGTACACCGAGGGCAGCCGGTGGCGGCTCGGTTCCCTGGACTCCGCCCAGCTCTCGGCCCTGGGGCGTCCGGACGGGACGGACCCGGACGGGGAGGCGCCCGCGGCCGCGCTCGGTGCAGTCGACCGCGAACTCCTCGACGCCCTGGCCCGTGACGGGCGGCTCGGGCTGGCCGCGCTGGCCGAGCGCCTGGGAACCAGCGCCGCCACCGTCCGGCGCCGTCTCGGCAGGCTCACGCGCTCCGGAACGGTCGCCTTCCGCTGCGACACGTCCCGGGATCTGACGGGGCTTCCGGTGAGCGTGACCTTCCGCGGCCGGGCGCCGGTCCGGGAGGTCAACGGGCTGCACCGCACCCTGGCCACCCTGCCCGGCTGCCGGCTGGTCGCCGCCGTCACCGGCAGCGCCAACGTCCTCGCCACCTACTGGCTGCCCGGCATCGGAGGCGTCCAGCACCATGAGACGGTCATGTCCGCCCGCCTGCCGTCCCTGGAGATCACCGACCGGCTCATCGGTGCCCGTACCGTCAAGCGCATGGGCCACCTGCTGGACGCCGACGGGCGCCGCACCGCCACCCGGCCGATCCGGTCCTGGTAGACACGCGGTCGGCGGCCCGGCAGGGAGCGCGTGCTCGACGGCACCGGCCGCCGCTTCCCCACCGCCGATCCGCCCGTAACCCAGCTGGGCGGGACACGGCTGCCCGGCGGCTCCGTCCTCACGATGAACGGCGCGTCATGGGGGCGCGGGACCTAGGTCGATGGTCCGACGGGCTGGGCCGATGCGGTTCGTCACGCGTACCGGTCGGATAGCGGGGTGAGTGAACTTGTCAATGAGCCAGGGCCCGAAGTCCGTCTGCGTCTGGCCGAGGAGAGGAACGTGTGGCTGTGCACCGTGCGTCCGGACGGCTCCGCGCACGTCACGCCCGTCTGGTTCGTCTACCGGAACTCCCGGTGGTGGATCGGCTCGGATCTCGGCGCCGTCAAGGTGAGGAACATCCGCGAGGAGCCCCGTGTGTCCCTGGCTCTGGAGGACGGCCGGTTCCCGGTCGTCGCCGAAGGAGACGCGTTCTTGGTCCATGAGGGGTTCCCCCGCGAGATCGTGACCGCGTTCGAGCAGAAGTACGAGTGGGATGTGTCCGCTCCCACGCGCCCCGGTAGTGAGCGTGTGTTGCTGGAAGTACGTGTGCGTCGGTGGCTGTTGGCCGGCAAGGCCCAGTGACGGGGGCGCCTGGCCGAGTCCGGCGCGGAGGCGAGGCGGGCGGGGCGGGCGGGGCCCGGCGCGCCCGGTGACGGCGGCCGTTCGCGTCCGCCGGAGTGGCGCCCCGCATGGTTCGGCCGCGGGTGCGCCGTAGCGGGCTTTCGGCCCGGGTGCGCTTGTCTCACCCTCCGTCCCGTCCGGCACACGTGCCGTCGGGGCGCAGGCCGAGAAAGCCGTGGTCCAGTACGCGGCAGGTCTCCTCCAGGAGCCGTTCCCGTCCGGGGGCGTCCGGGGGCGCGTTGCGCATGGTGATGGTGAGTGCGGCCACCGCGGTGACGGCGCCGAGGCGTACGGGGTGGGAGTCGGGGGGCAGACCCAGGCGTTCGGCGATGCCCAGTTCGACGGCGTGTATGACCTTGCGGGTGAGCTGGGTGGCCTGGGCGGCCACGGCGGGGTTGCGGGCCATCACCTCGCGGACGACGGTGGCCCGGCTGCCGGGCCGGGGGGCGAAGGCGGTCGTGGTCATGGCCCACAGTGCCGCCCTGACCGGGCTTTCCGCGGGGGGCCTGGCCGCGATGAGGCCGGCGAGGTGGGCGTCGTCCGAGGCGTCCCAGGCGAGGAAGGCCTCGTCCTTGGTGGCGAAGTGGTTGAAGAACGTGCGCCGCGACACACCCGCGTCGGCGCAGATGTCGTCGATGGTGACGTTGTCCGCGCCGTGCAGCCCGGCGAGTCTGGTCGCCGAGTCGCGCAGGCGGGCGGTGGTGTCCCGCTTGCGGTCCTCCCGCCGGCTCGGTTCCCGCTGCTGTCGTTCACTCATCGGTCCGCCCGCCTTGTTCACATCGCCCGCCTTTTCGTTGCACTGACTGCACTCCAAGGTTATCGTCCTCAGGAGTGCAATGAGTGCACCTGTCGTGCGCTCACCTGAGTGCAATCAGTGCAGCGAAGAGGGCGGAGGCTTTCCATGACCGAGTACGCGTTCAAGAAGACCGGGCGGGAACTGTCGAACTGGGGCCGCTGGGGCGACGACGACGAGAAGGGCACGCTGAACTTCGTCACCCCGAAGACGGTGAAGGAGGCGCTCACCTCCGTACGCACCGGCCTGCGGTACGAGCTGAGCATCCCGGTGGGCGCCGAGGGGCCGCAGACCGGCTGGATGCGGCGGATCAACCCGGTCCACACCATGACCGTGACCCCGCACGACTTCAGCGCGCCCGAAGGACTCGTCGTCAGCGACGACTTCATCACCATGCCCCTTCAGTCCGGCACCCAGCTCGACGGCCTCACCCACGTCGGCTACGACGGGGCCTTCTACAACGGCGTGCCGGCCGACGCCGTCACGCCGGCGCGCGGGGCCACCCGCAACGCCGTCGACGCGAGCCTCCCGGGCTTCACCGGCCGGGGCGTCCTCCTCGACGTGGCCGCGCTGGAGGGTGGGGAGTGGCTGCCCGCGGGCCGCTCGGTCACCGTGGCCGACCTGGAACGCGCCGAGGAGAACGCGGGTGTCCGGCTCAGGACCGGCGACGCCCTCCTCGTCCGCACCGGCTGGCTGCGCAAGGGCCTCACCGAAGGCTGGCAGGACTGGCTGAAGGAGGAACCCGGACTCGACCCCGCATGCGCCCGGTGGATCCACGACCGGGAACTGGCGATGGTGGCCTGCGACAACTGGGGCGTGGAGGTCCAGCCGGCGAGCGACGGCCTCATCCCGTTGCACGCCGTGCTCATCAGGGACATGGGCATGATGCTCGGTGAGATGTGGCAGCTCGACGACCTCGCCGAAGCCTGCCGCGCCGACGGGCACTGGGACTTCTTCCTCACGGCCGCGGCGCTGCGCATCACCGGCGGGGTCGGTTCTCCCGTCAGCCCGGTCGCCGTCCGCTGAGGCGGGGGCGCCCGCGTGGACGGCTCCTTCGCCACGGGGGTGGCGCCGGCCGCGCTGGGCGGCCGCGCAGGTCCGCAGCAAACCACCCCTGCGGTGGGCACCCGAGAACACCGGCACCCGCCGGAAGCCGGCATGACGGTGCCGCCGGCGATCGGGGGCCCGTCCCGTCGAGGGGGCCGGTAGGATCCGCGGGTCGTCATACCGGGGAGGGCTCATGGCCGAGGGCAGCGAAGTCACCGACAACAGCGCGGAAGTCGCCGCCGATGTCGTGGACGGGGCGGCGGTGCGGCTGGTGTACCGCCCGCAGCCCGCCGACATCCTGGTCGGTCTGCGGGTCCGGGCGCGGATCAAGCGGTGGGGGCTCCTGCTGCGGGGCGTGTTCCTCGCGCTGTGGGTGGGCCAGTGGCTCGTGGGCACCTTGAACCGGGGCAGCGCCGACGTGGTCTCCACGGCTCTCTTCCTGTTCGCCGCCTTGGTGGTGGGCGGTTATCCCCGGCTGCAGGCCGCCCAGGTGCAGCGGCTCGTCGGCTGGCAGGGCGAGTACCGCACCACGGTGTCCCCGGCCGGGATCACCGCCAGGAGCGACTACAGCACGCTCATCCAGAAGTGGTCGGTCCTCCGGGGCTACCGGGAGACACGCGGCCACTTCGTCCTGCTGAGCCGGGACCCCAACATCATGTGCCTGGAGGTCCTGCCCAAGCACGCGCTGAGCACGGCCGAGGACACCGTCCGTCTGCGGGCCCTCCTGGACCGGCACACCACCCGTGTCTGACGTACGCGTCCGTGGAAGAGACCCGCACCGGCGTGACGTGATCCACGCGGAGAGGCTGCGGAACCGGATCCCGGGCCGCCTTTGCGGCAGGGTCATCCGGCGAGGAAACGCAACAGCTCGGCGGTGACGAACCGGGGGTTCTCCTCGACGAGCCAGTGCCCGGCCTTCGGCACGTCCACCGCCCGCACGATGTCGGTCATGCGCGGGGCCACCGTGCCCCGGATCGCGTCGAGTTGCCCCTGGGCGGTCATGAGCAGAGCGGGGACGCGTACCGGTGCTGCCGCCACGGTGTCGCGGACGTCCTTGTCGAGGGCGCGGTAGAGCTCGAAGCCGCCCGACAGGGCCTTGGGCCGGCTGTATGTCCGTGCGTACTCGTCGATCTCGGTGGTGGTGAACGGGGACCGGTCGGAGGTGCCACCGAACGCCGTGCCCCCGAACGACACTTGGGGATAGAACAGCGCCAGGTACTCGCGGACGTGGTCGCCCACGACCGTCTCGGGGATCCGTCGCTGGGAGTGGAAGGCGATGTGCCAGCTCAGTGAGCGGTAGGTGCGCGCATCGATCACGGGCCCGGGCAGCGGCAGGTCGAGGTAGCCGAGGCGTGCGGTGTCGTCGGGGAACCGGCTCGCGTACTGGAATGCCACCGCGGCGCCGAAATCGTGCCCGACGACACGCGCGTCTCGCACCCCGAGCCGGTCGGCGATCAGCGTGTGCACGTACCGCGCCAGCGTGGCTTTGTCGTACCCGGTCGGTGAGCCGGTGCTGTCCCCCAGGCCCGGGAGGTCGACGGCGTAGACGGTGTGGTGCTCGGCGAGTTCCGGCATGACGGGCCACCAGCCGTACCAGGTCTGCGGCCAGCCGTGGATCAGTACGACCGGCGTGCCGCTGCCGCCGGTGACGTAGTGCATGCGGACGCCCTCGACGTCGGCGAAACCGTGCCGGAAGGTGTGCTCGAAGCGGGGATCGCCGTGGGTGACGGCCGCGTAGGCGGGAACGTCGTCGTCCGCCGCCGGTGCGGAGCAGGCCGCGGTGACGACCGTGAGGAGGAGGGCGAGCAGGACGATCGTCACCGTGTGCGCGGATCGGAGGAAGGGGCGCGGCGACGGCCGTGGTGCGGTGATCATGGGTTCCTGTCCTGGAGGAGGGGGGCGACGGGTCGACGGCCGGTCGTGCCGTCGAGGCGGGTTCGCGACGGATGTGTGCACGGCCTGCTTGTCGGCCGGTGGAGAACGCCGGGCCGAGCAGGTCCGAGGCACAGCGGCTGTTCGCGAGTGGCTCTCGGGCCGGTGTGCGCCCAGTCTCGCCAGGCATCCCGGGACCTGGCACGGGATCTTGCGGTTACGGCAAGATGGCCGGATGGATCGCAAGACGGACGACGACGTCCTCGACGCGGTGGGGCCGCGTCTTCGCACGCTGCGCCGTGACCGCGGCATCACCCTCGCCGACCTGGCGGCGACGACCGGGGTGTCGCAGAGCACCCTGTCCAGACTGGAGAGCGGGCAGCGCCGGCCGAGCCTGGAACTGCTGCTGCCGCTGGCGCGTACCTACGGCGTTCCGCTGGACGACCTCGTGGGTGCCCCGCGCACGGGCGACCCCCGGATCCACCTCAAGCCGATCAGGCGATTCGGGATGACGTTCGTGCCCCTGTCCCGGCGACCGGGCGGGGTGCACGCGTTCAAGATGATCATTCCCGGCCCGCCGGAACCCCTCGAACCGACCCCGCAGACCCACGAAGGCTTCGAGTGGCTCTACGTGCTCAACGGGCGTCTGCGGCTCGTGATCGGCGAGCGCGACCTGACGCTGCCGCCCGGTGAGGCAGCCGAGTTCGACACGTCCCTGCCCCACTGGCTGGGCAGCGCCGACGGCGGCGTGGTGGAGCTTCTGATCCTGTTCGGCCTGCAAGGGATGCGTGCACACGTACGCACCGACCCTCATCGATCGCCGCAGGCCGGGAACCTGCGGTGAACTCAGCGGGAGACTCCGTGCGCGCCTCGGCGGCGGGGAGGCGGCGGCCTGGATCAGCGTCGAGCAGGCCGGGCGACAGATCCTGACATGGCGTCAGAGTTCCTGCTCCGTCCCGCTGTTGCGTCGGCCGGGAGCGCTCCTCGGGGTCGGGCCGGCCGCGCGTGAAGCCCGTAGGGAAGCCGAGGCCAGGCCGATGCCCGCGGCACCGCAGCCGACGGCCGCGCACAACAGGAGCGCGCTCCCGGGGCCGGGGGCGTTCGCGAGCCGGCCCAGTACGTTGTTCGCTACCACCAACGCCGAGCTCTGCACGAGCGACAGCAGCGACTGGACCCGGGACAAGTGTGTGTCCGGGGCGCCGGCCAGTACCAGTGGGCCCATGTGACACGCGAACACGCCCGACCCCGCACCGACGACCACTGCCGCGGCAACGGCTGCGGCAGGTGCTGGAGCCGCCGCCAGTCCGGCCAGTCCCACCGAGGCGAGCGCCAGGCCGAGGCTCGCGCCCGTGCCGATCCGGCGCACCGGGCCCAGGCGGGCGGTCAGGAGCGCGGCGAAGAGTATTCCGGCGCCCTGCCCTGCGGCGACCAGGCCCGCCGTTCCCGGCCCCCAGCCGTTGGAACGGACCAGCAGCGGGCCGAGCAGCGAGACCGCCGGCAGCAGCGCCGCCGCGGCCGCTGCCGTCAGCAGCAGCGCGGTGCGCAGGACGGGATCCGCCGCCGCGAGCTTCAGCCCGTCGGTGATCCCCGCGAGCACGCTCTCCGCACGAGGAGACCGCTCCGCCTCGGCCGCCGGGCGCACCCACACCATGACGGCCAGGACGACGACGAAACCACCCGCGTCGACCAGGGCCGTCCCGCCCAGGCCGGAAGCGGCCACCAGCGCCGCCCCCAGCGGGGCTCCGAGCAGTGCGGCCACCTGACCGCCGGCCTGCCGCAGGGCCATCGCACGGGGGAGCTGTTCCTTGCTCACCAGGCGGCGCGGCATGGATCCCGTCGCGGGGAGACAGAACGCGTCGACGGTGCCGACCACAGCGGCGAACCCGAGGAGCATCCACAGCGACGTCCCCCACATCCGGGTCGCCAGAGCCAGGGCGAGGACAGCCGCGAGCATCGCGGCAGCGCCCGTGATCAGCACGCGGCGGGCGCCGAAGCGGTCGCCCACTGCCCCGCCCAGCAGCAGGAGCACGGTCCGCGGCAGCGTGATCGCGGTCAGCACCAGCGCGGCCGCCTGACCGCCGTGCGCACTGGCGGCCCAGCCGAGAGCGAAGTAGAGGGCCGCGTCACCGACCAGACAGGCGCAGGTCCCCGCGAGCCAGAGAACGTACGACCGGGGCAGAACGGTTCGCGAGCGGGGAGGGACGACGGGTTCCGTGGTGCCGAGTGATGCCATGGCCGCTGACTATAGGGCCCTCGACCTGGTCGAGGGCCAGCCCGCGGCGCTGCGGCCACTGCGGCCACTGAGCCACTGCGGCCACTGCGGTCACTGCGGTCACTGCGCGGGATGTTCTCGGCCTGGCTGGCCGCCGACCGCCATGAAGCCGTTCGGCACGCGGTCTCCCGGTCGCGTCAGGTCCTGTCGCGTGCCCGTCCCCGCATCGTGTGGCGCGGGGACGGGCTGACGGGTACCGGACTCAACTCGCCCGGAGGAACGGGTAGTCGGTGTAGCCCTCGGCGCCGGGCGCGTAGAACAGTTCGGGGCGCGGCGCGTTCTCCGGGTGCTCGCCCTGCCAGCGCTCGACCAGGTCGGGGTTGGCGATGGCCGCGCGGCCCACGGCGACGGCGTCGGCGTGCGCGGCCTCGATCAGTTCCACCGCCTCCTCGCGCGTGGTCGGCGAGGAGAAGCCGCTGTTGACGACGAGCTTGCCGGCGAAGCGGCGGCGCAGCTCCTGGACCAGTTCGCCGGCGGGGTCCCGGTGCAGGACGGAGAGGTACGCCAGGCCCAGCGGGCGCAGCTGGTCCATCAGGTGTCCGTAGGTGGCCAGTACGTCGTCCCGGTCGGTCTCGAGGGCGCCCTGGATGTTGTGCTCCGGCGAGATCCGCAGCCCGGCCCGTCCGGGGCCGACGGCCCCGGCCACCGCCGTCACCACCTCGACGACGAAGCGTGCCCGGTTCTCGGGAGAGCCGCCGTACTCGTCGGTGCGCCGGTTGGACGCCGGGGAGAGGAACTCGTGCAGCAGGTAGCCGTTGGCGCCGTGGATCTCCACGCCGTCCAGGCCCGCCTCCTCCACCGCCCGGCGGGAGGCGGTGACGAAGTCGTCGAGGGCCGCCCGTGCCTCCTCGGCGGTCAGAGCGTGCGGCACCGGGTAGGGCTGCTTGCCCTTCTCCGTGTGGCCCTCGCCGTCGAGCGCGATGGCGCTGGGGGCGACGACCCGGCGGCCGCCGTTGACGTCCGGGTGGGTGACCCGGCCACCGTGCATCACCTGCATCACGATGCGCCCGCCGCGGGCGTGCACCGCCTCGGCGACCCGCCGCCAGCCGGCCACCTGCTCGTCGGTGACGATACCGGGCTGGCCGACGAAGGCCTGCGACTCGTGGTTCGGGTACGTGCCCTCGGTGACGATCAGCCCGATGCTCGCCCGCTGCCGGTAGTGCTCCACCACCAGGTCCCCGGGGACGCCGGAGGAACCGGACCGCATCCGGGTGAGCGGGGCCATGACGACCCGGTTGCCGAGTTCGACGTCTCCCAGGGAGACGGGCGTGAAGATGTTCATGTGCGGGTGCAACAGAATCCGCGTGATCAGGATTTCCGGACGCGCCGACTGCGACGGACGTCACTGCTCGATCGGGGGGGTCGACCGGGGGGTTCGATCAGGGGGTCCGCGAACGGAGTTCGATCACGGAGTCCGATGACGGGGCGCCTGAATCCATAAATCAGATTGCCTTCAACGGAAACATCTGTTGGACAGGTTTTCAGCCGCGTCCAAGGATGTCTCGTGCGGTAGCACAGTCAACGCGACACCGGGATGGACTACCGCCTGAGTGGAGGCTGAAGTGCCCAGTGAAGAAACTGAAGTAGTCGTCGTCGGGGCGGGCCAGGCCGGCGTCGCGGTGAGTGAGCACCTGGGGGCGCACGGGATCCCGCACATCGTGCTCGAGCGGCACCGTATCGCCGAGCGGTGGCGCTCGGAGCGGTGGGACTCCCTGGTCGCGAACGGGCCCGCCTGGCACGACCGGTTCCCGGGGCTGGAGTTCGCCGACGTCGACCCCGACGGTTTCGCCTCGAAGGAGCAGGTCGCGGACTACCTCGTCGCGTACGCCGAGAAGATCGGCGCCCCGGTCCGCAGCGGTGTCGAGGTCACCTCGGTGCGCAAGCAGGCCGGCCGGCCCGGCTTCCGGGTCGAGACGTCCGAGGGCTCCATCGACGCGCGCTTCGTCGTGGCCGCGACCGGCCCGTTCCAGCGGCCGGTGATCCCGCCCATCGTCCCGGACGGCGCCGTCCCCGTGCAGATCCACTCCAGCGGGTACCGCAATCCCCGGCAGTTGCCCGAGGGTGCGGTCCTCGTGGTGGGGGCCGGCTCCTCGGGGGTCCAGATCGCCGACGAGCTGCGCCGCTCCGGTCGCCGGGTCTTCCTCTCCGTCGGCCCGCACGACCGTCCTCCGCGCCAGTACCGCGGACGTGACTTCTGCTGGTGGCTCGGGGTGCTCGGGATCTGGGACGCGCAGACGCCGCCTCAGGGCGCCGAACACGTCACCATCGCGGTCAGCGGCGCCCGCGGTGGCCACACCGTGGACTTCCGTGCCCTGGCCGGCACCGGTGTCGAGCTGGTCGGCATGACCGCGTCGTACGAGGACGGCGTCCTGCGCTTCGCGCCGGACCTCGCCACGAACATCTCGCTCGGCGACGACAAGTACCTCGCGTTCCTGGCGGCGGCCGACGCGTATGTCGAGCGCAACGGGCTCGACCTCCCCGAGGAGCCGGAGGCCCATGTCCTCGGGCCGGACCCGGAGTGCGTGAGCAGCCCCCTCCTGGAACTCGACCTGGCCGGGGCCGGCGTCACCTCGATCGTCTGGGCGACGGGCTTCGCCACCGACTACAGCTGGCTCCAGGCCGACGCGTTCGACGAGAAGGGCCGGCCGGACCACCGGCGAGGAGTCTCCTCGGAGCCCGGGGTCTACTTCCTGGGCCTGCCCTGGCTCTCCCGCCGCGGGTCCAGCTTCATCTGGGGCGTGTGGCACGACGCCAGGTACGTCGCCGACCACATCGTCACCCAGCGGGGCTACCTCGCGTACGGCACCACCGACCGGCCCGGCGTCGCGCCGGCGGTCCAGAACGACTGAGGAGCAGCTGATGACGTCCACGAGCGAGGGCCGCCGGGCGAAGGACCCGATCGTCGCCGGCGGGCACACCCGGATCCGTCCGTTCAACACGCGCGACACGTATCCCGAGCAGAGCCTCGACAACGACCTGTGCCAGGCCGTCGTCGCCGGCGACACGGTGTACGTGCGGGGGCAGATCGGCCAGGACCTCGACACCAGCGAGTCCGTGGGCATCGGCGACGCCGAGGCCCAGGCCGAGCAGGCCATGGCCAACATCAAGATGCTGCTCGAAGAGGCGGGCAGCCGCATGGAGCACCTGGTCAAGCTGACCATCTACCTCATCGACCCGCGTTACCGCGAGGCGGTCTACCGCACCGTGGGCCGCTGGACCAAGGGCGTGCACCCCATCTCCACCGGCCTGGTGGTCTCCGCCCTCGCCCGCCCGGAGTGGCTGTGCGAGATCGACGCGATCGCCGTGATCCCCGAGGAGGACCGGGCATGACCATGTCCCTGGTGGTACGCGACGGCGAACGCTTCGGCATCGTGGCCAGCTCGTCGTCCCCGGCGGTCGCCGCCCGCGTCACCCATCTGCGGCCCGGCGTCGGCGCGGCGACCTCGCAGAACATCACCGACCCGACGCTCGGGACGAGCCTGCTGGACGGGCTGGCTGACCACGGCGACGCACAACGCGCCCTGGCCGGCGTCACCGGCGCCGCGCGGAACGCGAAGACCATCGAGTACCGGCAGCTGACCGTGCTGGGCCGCTCCGGTCCCGGGTTCGCCCACAGCGGCGCGCGCACGCTCGGCACGTACGCCTCGGCCACCGCGGAAGGCGCGGTGGCGGCCGGCAACATGCTCTGCGGCGAGCACATCCCCGGCGTCCTCCTCGACGCCTACGCGGCGGCGTCCGGGGAGCTGGAGGAGCGCCTGCTCGCCGCCCTGAAGGCCGCCGTCGCGGCGGGCGGCGAGGAGGGGCCGGTGCACTCCGCGGGCCTCGCGGTCGTCGCCGACGTGGACTGGCGGGTGACCGACCTGCGGGTGGACTGGGCCGATGATCCCGTGGACCGGCTCGGGGAACTCCTCGACGTCTGGCTGCCGCAGCGGGACGACTACGTGCGGCGCGGACTCGACCCCGCCTCCGCTCCCTCGTACGGCGTCCCGGGCGACCTGTGATGGGCGTGCGAGGAGAGCAGTACGTGAAGGACGCGCCGGAGGAGCGGTCCGCGACGGGCGCGCTGAAGCAGGCGGCCCGGCAGGCGGTCGACCGGCGCGCCGAGGAGCTGATCGCGCTGTCCGAGCGGCTGCACGCCGACCCGGAGACCGCCTGGGAGGAACACCGGGCCGCCGCCGCCGTACCGGAACTGCTCGACCGCGCCGGGTTCGACGTCACCTCGTCCTACCTGGGCCTGGAGACGGCGTTCCTGGCCCGGTTCGGCAGCGGGCCGGTGCGGATCGCGCTGTGCGCCGAGTACGACGCGCTGCCGGGCCTCGGCCACGCGTGCGGGCACAACCTGATCGCGGCGTCCGCGGTGGGGGCCGCGCTCGGCCTGGCCGCCGTCGCGGACGAGGCCGGCCTCACCGTCGAGGTCTACGGCACTCCGGCCGAGGAGGGCGGCGGCGGCAAGATCGAGATGCTGGAGCGGGGCGCTTTCGCCGGGGTGGACCTCGCGATGATGGTGCACCCGGCGCCGGTCGACGTCGCCGAGGCCCGCCCGTTCGCCGTCAGCCACTCCAGGATCTCGTACACCGGGAAGTCCGCGCACGCCGCCGCCTATCCGGAGGCCGGGGTCAACGCGGCCGACGCGTTCACCGTGGCCCAGGTCGCCATCGGCCTGCTGCGCCAGCAACTGCCCGCCTCGGCCAGGGTGCACGGGGTGGTGACTCACGCCGGTGACGCGCCGAACGCCATCCCGGAGCGGACCAGCGGCCGGTGGTACGTCCGCGCGGAGACCCTCGCGGAACTCGCCGAGCTGGAACCGCGGGTGATGCGGGCCTTCGAGGCCGGCGCCCTCGCCACCGGCTGCGAGCTGGAGATCGAACCGGAGAGCAAGCCGTACGCCGAGTTCCGTACGGACGAGTCCGCACTCGGGCACTACCGGGCGAACGCCCTCGCCCTGGGACGGGAGTTCGCGCCGCCCGGCCAGGCCGCCCGCATGAACCGCGCCTCCACCGACATGGGCAACGTCTCGCAGGTGGTCCCGGCCATCCACCCCTACATCGGCATCGGCTCCCTGCCCGCCACCAACCACCAGCACGAGTTCGCCGCGTACTGCGTGGGCGGAACGGCGCAGCGGGCCCTGCTCGACGGAGCGATCGCGCTGGCGTGGACCGGCGTGGACCGCGGCGCGCGGAGCGAAGGAGCGGTGGCATGACGGGAACGGACGGGTACCGCACGGCGCACGACATGCTCGCTGACACGGACAGGTACCGCACCGAGCACGACATGCTCGGTGACGTCGCCGTGCCGGCGGACGCCTACTACGGTGCCCACACCGTCCGGGCGGTGGCCAACTTCCCCCTCACCGGGGAGACCGTGGCCGCCCGGCCGCACCTGATCGGCGCCCTGGCGGCGGTGAAGCACGCCGCGGCCCTCGCCAACGCCGAGGTCGGCGCCCTGGACGGCACGATCGCCTCGGCGATCGCGGGCGCGTGTGCCGAGTTGCAGGAGGGCGCGCTGCGGGAGGAGTTCGTGGTCGACCTCATCCAGGGCGGCGCGGGCACGTCGACCAACATGAACGCCAACGAGGTGATCGCCAACCGCGCCCTGGAACTGCTCGGACACTCCCGCGGCCAGTACGCGGACCTGCACCCCCTCGACCACGTCAACCTCGGACAGAGCACCAACGACGTCTATCCGACCGCGGTGAAACTGGCGCTGGACGCGCACATCGCCGAACTGCTCGCCGCCCTGGCCTGCCTGCGCGAGGCGTTCGCCGCCAAGGGCGCCGAGTTCGCCGACGTGCTGAAGATGGGCCGCACGCAGTTGCAGGACGCCGTACCGATGACGCTGGGCCAGGAGTTCGGGGCGTTCGCCGCCACCCTGGCCGAGGACGAGCAGCGGCTCGCCGAGGCCAGGGTGCTGCTGCACGAGCTGAACCTCGGCGGCACGGCGATCGGTACCGGACTCAACGCCCGCCCGGGCTACCGCGAGCGCGCGATGGAGCACCTGCGCCGGCTGACGGGGATCGGGACGCTGGTGTCCGCGCCCGACCTCATCGAGGCCACCCAGGACGTCGGTGTCTTCGTCCAGTTGTCCGGCGTGCTCAAGCGCATCGCGGTGAAACTGTCCAAGATCTGCAACGACCTGCGGCTGCTGTCCTCGGGGCCGCAGGCCGGGTTCGGTGAGATCAACCTGCCCGCGCGCCAGGCCGGTTCGTCGATCATGCCCGGCAAGGTCAACCCGGTGATCCCCGAGGCGGTCAACCAGATCGCGTTCGAGGTCATCGGCAACGACGTGACCGTCACCCTGGCCGCCGAGGGCGGGCAGCTCCAGCTCAACGCCTTCGAGCCGATCGTGTTCCGGAGTCTGAGCGCGGGCCTCGCCCACCTCACCGCGGGGATCACCGTCCTCACCGAGCACTGCGTACGCGGCATCACCGCCAACCGCGACCGGCTGGCGCGGACCGTGGCGGCCTCCGTCGGGCTGGTCACCGCTCTCAGCCCCGCACTCGGCTACGAGACCGCCTGCGCCCTCGCGCTGGAGGCCCACCACACCGGCAGACCCGCGCTCGACCTCGTGCGCGAGCGCGAGCTGCTGACCGAGGCGGAACTGCGCGAGCTGACCAGCCCCGCGTCCCTCACCGGCCTGCCCGTGCACTGAAGGGCACGGCGTCGCCAGCACCCGCACAGCCACCGCTTCTCCACCCATCCCCCAAGGAGGCGCGCATGCGCACCTACAACAGCGCCGACACGCATGACAGGGCGGACACGAGGACCGACGTCGAGGCGGGAACCGACGTGGTCGCACTGCGCAGGAGCGTCATCGCGGGTGCCGTCGGCGTGTTCGTGCACTGGTTCGACTGGGCGGCCTACGCCTATCTCGCCGGCACCGTCGCGACCGTGTTCTTCCCGTCGCAGAACCGTACGACCGGGCTGCTCGCCGTCTTCGGTGTGTTCGCCGTGTCGTTCGGCATCCGGCCGATCGGTGCCCTGGTGTTCGGGCCGCTCGGCGACCGGATCGGCCGCAAGCGGACCCTGTCGCTGGTCATCTTCCTGATGTCCGGCGCGACCCTGACGATCGGCCTGCTGCCCGGCTACGCCTCGATCGGCATCGCCGCGCCGGTGCTCATGCTGGTCCTGCGCCTGGTCCAGGGCTTCGCGGCGGGCGGCGAGTTCGGCAGCGCGGCGAGCTTCCTCGCCGAGAGCGCGCCCCGGCGCCGCCGCGGATTCGGGGTGAGCTGGCTGGAGGCCGGCTCCCTGCTGGGCTTCCTCGCCGGCTCGTTCGTCTTCCTGCTGCTGTCCGCCGGACTCAGCGAGAACCAGCTGACCTCCTGGGGCTGGCGCATCCCCTTCCTCGTCTCCGCGCCGCTGGGCGTCATCGGCTTCGTGATCCGCAGCAAGATCGAGGACACCCCGCAGTTCCGGATGCTGGAGGCCGGCGACTCGGTCCCGCGCAGCCCCGTGCGCGAGCTGCTGCGCTCGCACAGGCGGCAGCTCCTCCAGGCGGCGGGCCTCATGGCGGCCATGCACGTGCCCTTCTACGCCGTGCTGACCTACCTCGTCACCTACGAGACGGACCACCTGGGCCACTCGGCCGACAGCGCCGCCCTGCTGTCCACGGTGATCTCGCTGCTGGGTCTTGCGCTCGTGCCGCTGTTCGGCATGCTGTCCGACCGGGTGGGGCGCAAGCCGGTGTTCGTCGGGGCGACGGCGGCCCTGCTGGTCGTCTCCACCCCGGCGTTCCTGCTGATGCGGACCGGGCTCGCCGGGACCTGGGTCGCCGGTCTGCTGCTCGGCGTGATCCTGGCGGCGATCCTCGGCACGTACGCGGTGTGGTCGGCGGAGGCCTTCCCCACCCGCACCCGGCAGAGCGGCCTGTCCATCTCGTACAACATCACCGCCGCCCTGTTCGCCGGCACCGTGCCGTACCTGATGACCGTGCTCATCTCCGCGACCGGCTCCACCCTGGTGCCCGGCCCGTACCTGATGGTGTTCGCCCTCGCCGGTCTCATCGCCGCCCTGACCCTGCGGGAGACCGCCGGGTGCGCGCTGCTGCACCCCGAGGACGTGGCCGAGGGGCCGGCCCGCGAGACCCCGGTGGACAGTGCCGCATAAGGTCGGCACCGACACCGGTCACCAGGCGCAAGGGTCACGTATGACGGCACCAGTGGGTTTCACGCTCGTTCAGCTCCGCTACTTCCTCGTGGCGGCCGAACGCGGGTCGATGACGGAGGCGTCGGCGGAGCTGCACATCGCGCAGTCCGCCGTCTCCACGGCCGTCTACAACCTGGAGCGGGACCTGCAGGTGCAGCTGTTCATCCGCCGGCGGGGCCGGGGGCTGACCCTCACCCCCGCCGGGGAGCGGCTCCGGCAGCAGGCGCGGGATCTGCTGGCCCGCGCCCGCGAGATCGAACGGGAGGCCCGGGGAGACGGCGAGACCCTCTCCGGGCCGGTCGCCGTAGGCTGTTTCGTGACCCTGGCCCCCTCCTACCTGCCACCCCTGTTCAGCGAGTGCACCCGGCGCCATCCGGGCATCGAGATCGACGTGGTGGAGGCGGAGACGGACCAGCTCGTCCGGGCCCTGGCGTCCGGGCGCATCGACTTCGCCCTCACCTACGGCCTCGGCCTGTCCGCCGATCCGGAGCTGCACAGCGAGACGATCGCCCGCGCCCCGGCCTACGTCATCGTCGCCGCCGGCCACCCGCTGGCCGGTCAGGACAGTGTGGAGCTGGCGGAACTGTCCGCCGAACCGCTCGTCCTCCTCGACCTCCCCCACAGCCGCGACTACTTCCGCTCGCTGGTCGCCGCCACCGGCACCGCGCCCGACGTCCGCTACCGCACCCAGAGCTACGAGACCGTGCGCTCCCTGGTGGCCCGCGGGCTCGGCTACTCGGTGCTCAACCAGCGGCCCGCGACCAGTCAGACCTACGGGGGCGGCGAGGTCGCGGAACTCCAGCTCAGGGACGGCGGCCCCGCCCTCGAAGTCAAGATCGCCACTCTCGGGGGCATGAGCCAGACCGCCCGCTCGCGCGCGGTGATGGACCTGCTGCGGGAGATCGCCGCCGGGGCCGACGCCGGCTGAGTGTCCGGGACCGACGCCGGCTGAGTGTCCGGGGCCGACGCCGGCTGAGCCTCCGGCCTCCGGGCGGACCGGGCTCTGCACCCGTCCAGGGCCCGGGGGGAACCGGCCCCTACAGTCCGGCGCAGCCCGTCACCGCCCGCGCATGGGCCAGGACCAGCTCCTGGGCCCGCTCGGGGCGCAGGGCCGCGTTGCGGCTGACGATGTGCAGGCCGTACCCGTCCTCCAGGGCCACCAGTCCGTGCGCCAGGTCGTGCGCGGGCGCGGCGAGGGTGAACACACCGGTCGCGGCGCCGACCTCCAGGGCGGTCGTGTAGAGCGCGACCTCGCGGGCGAACAGGGAGGTCATCAGCTCGGCGTGGCCCGGGCTGCGGCCGGCGCGCCGGTGCAGTTCGTACAGCAGTCCGTGGACCGGGTCCTCCGTCATGCTCGGCAGGCCGCTGTGCAGCAGGGCCCGCAGCCGCGCCGCGGGCCCTGCGGCGGGTGCCTCGTCGTAGGCCCGCTGCCGCGAGTCCAGGTAGCTCTCGACCGCGCCCCGGTGCACCTCCAGGACGAGGTCGTCCAGCTCCGGGTAGTAGTACAGGACCGAGCCCTGTGAGACGCCTGCCGCGTCCGCGATGTCCTTGATGCGCAGCCCCTCCAGCCCGCGCTCCGCGATGGCCCGTCCCGCCGCGGAGACGAGGGCCTGCCTGCGTGCCGTCTGGTTGCGTGGTCTGCCGGCTTTCCCCATGACGGCCAATTCTCTGTCACAGGCATCAGCCTTCGCAAGAAGTTTCCGACAGAAGCATTGACGGTCGGTTCACCTATTGTTTGAATCTCGACTCAAAGAAACCGGCGCAGGCGTTCGCTGCCGAGCCCCTCGTCCCTGCCTCGCCCACCGATTCGAGGCGGCACCTGGGACGACCCCGGCCGCACCGGATCCGGACGGGCACCGGTTCGCCCACGTCCCATGACGTCCACGAAGCGATCGAAGGCCACAGCATGCAGACGTACGCCCACTGGCGGCAGCGCGCCGCCGACCTCACGCCCCGCACGCGCCTGTTCGTCGACGGAGCGTGGACCGACCCGGAGGGCGACCGGTGGTTCCCGACCGTAAACCCCGCGACCGGCAAGGCCACCGCCCACGTGGCGGCCGGCTCGGCGGCCGACGTCGACCGGGCCGTGGCCGCGGCCCGCGCCTCCTTCGAGGACGGCCGCTGGTCGCGCACCGCGCCGGCCGAGCGCAAGCGGGTCCTGCTCGCCCTCGCCCGCCTCATCGAGGAGAACGGCGAGGAACTCGCCCTGTGCGACACCCTCGACATGGGCAAGCCCATCGCGGAGTCCCACGGCACCGACGTGCCCGGCGCGGCCGGCGTCTTCGCCTGGTACGCGGAGGCCGTCGACAAGCTCTACGACGAGGTCGCCCCGGCCCCGCCCGGCAACCTCGCCCTGGTGCGCCGCTCCCCGCTGGGTGTCGTGGGCGCCGTGGTGCCGTGGAACTTCCCGCTGGACATCGCGAGTTGGAAACTGGCGCCGGCCCTGGCGGCGGGCAACAGCGTGGTGCTGAAGCCGGCCGAGCAGTCCCCGCTGTCGGCGCTGCTGCTGGCCGAGCTCGCCTCGGCGGCCGGGCTTCCCGACGGTGTGCTGAACGTCGTACCCGGTCCGGGAGAGACCACCGGGCGGGCCCTCGGCCTCCACCCGGACGTGGACACCCTGGTGTTCACCGGGTCGACCGCCGTGGCCAAGCACTTCCTCGCCTACGCGGCCGATTCGAACATGAAGCAGGTGTGGCCGGAGGCCGGCGGCAAGAGCCCGAACGTGGTCTTCGCCGACGCCGACCTGGAGGCCGCCGCCGAGCGCGCTGCCTGGGGCTTCGTCTACAACTGCGGACAGGTGTGCTCCGCCAACACCCGCCTGCTGGTCGAGGCGTCCGTGGCCCAGGAGTTCACGGCGAGGGTCGCGGAGCACGCCCGCACCTGGCTGCCGGGCGACCCGCTCGACCCGGCCACCCGTCTCGGACCGCTCGTCGACGAGGCCCAGGTGGACCGCATCCTCGACGCCGTACGCTCATCGGGCGGCACGCTGGTGTGCGGCGGCACGCGTCCCGAGCGCGACGGCGCCTACCTGGACCCCACCGTCGTCACCGGCCTCGCACCCGACGCCCCGCTCGTCCGGGAGGAACTGTTCGGCCCGGTGCTGACCGTGCTGCCCTTCCACGACGAGGCCGAGGCGGTCCGCCTCGCCAACGACTCCGCCTACGGGCTCGCCGCCTCCGTGTGGACCCGGGACCTCGGCCGAGCCCACCGCGTCGCCGACGCCCTGCGGGCGGGCACCGTCTCCGTCAACACCGTCGACGCGCTCAGCCCGTTCACCCCGTTCGGCGGCTTCAAGCAGTCCGGCCACGGCCGCGACCTCTCCCTGCACTCCTTCGACAAGTACACCGGTCTGAAGACGACCTGGATCGCGCACTCCTGACCGCACCGGCCACACCGCGCCGCACCACACACCACACCACATCACATCACACCGCCGAAACGGACAAAGGACGTACCGCTCATGACCCTCGACGCCGCAGACCTCACCCGTCTCGACCGGGCGCACATCATCCACCCCTACCTGCCGGGCAGCGCCACCGAGCGCGTCGTCATGACCTCGGGATCCGGCTGCCGCCTCACCGACACGGAGGGCCGCGGCTACCTCGACGCCACCGGCGGCCTCTGGCTCGCGCAGGTCGGCCACGGCCGCACCGAACTCGCCGACGTCGCCCACGAGCAGATGAAGAAGCTGGAGTACTTCACCAGCTTCTGGGAGTTCTCCAACGAGCGCGCCATCGAACTCGCCGCCCGCCTGGCCTCGCTGGCCCCCGCCGGCATGGACCACGTCTACTTCACCTCGGGCGGCTCCGAGGGCAACGAGGCCGCCATCAAGATGGCCCGCTACTACCACCACCGACGCGGGGAGAGCAGCCGCACCTGGATCCTGGCCCGCAGCAAGGCGTACCACGGCATCGGCTACGGCGGCGGCTCGGCCACCGGGTTCCCGGTCTACCACGAGGGCTTCGCCCCGATGATGCCGCACGTCTCCCACCTCACCCCGCCGTGGCCGTACCGCAGCGAGCTGTACGGCGGGCAGCCGCTGAGCCCCGAGCAGGTCACCGACTTCCTGATCCGCGAGCTGGAGGAGCGCATCGCCCGGATCGGCCCGGAGAACATCGCCGCGATGATCGGCGAGCCCATCATGGGCGTCGGCGGCATGCTCGTCCCGCCGGCCGACTACTGGCCCCGGGTGCGCGAGGTCCTCGACCGGCACGGCATCCTGCTGATCTTCGACGAGGTCGTCACCGCCTACGGCCGCGTCGGCGAGTGGTTCGCCGCGCAGTACTTCGGCGTCACCCCCGACATCATCGTCACGGCCAAGGGCATCACCTCCGGGTACGTCCCGCTCGGCGCGCTCCTGGTGGGCGACCACGTCGCCGAGGCGCTGCTGCGCGACCACGGCTTCCCGATGGGCTACACCTACAACGGCCACCCCGTCGCCACCGCCGTCGCCACCGCCAACCTGGACATCATCGAGAAGGAGGGCCTGCTCGCCCGCGCGACGAGCCTGGGCGCCTTCCTCCACGGTGAACTGCAGGCGCAGATCGGTGAGCTGCCCATCGTCGGGGAGATCCGCTCGGTCGGCATGATGCTCGCCGTCGAACTCGTCCAGGACCGCGCCACCCGCGAACCCCTGCCCCTGCGCCCCGACCGGATGCCGCACGACGTCATCCGCCGCGAGACCGGCGTGATCGTACGCGACTCCGCGCACAGCCTCGTGCTGTCCCCGCCGCTCATCATGACCGAGGCCGAGGCCAAGGAGGCGGCCTCCGCGCTGCGCAGCGTCCTGGAGCGCACCGAGCCCAGCGGCGAGATCCGCGCCGCCTGACGCCTCAGGCGTTCGACGCCTTCGGCCTCAGTGGGGGGAGGTCCGGCCCGCGACGACCGGGCCTCCCCCGCTGATGTCCCCGGCCCAGCACCACCCGACACGGACCCCACACCGTAGCGGCGCGCCGTACCCGCGCCTCCTCGCAGTCACTCCTCTCCCCTCCTAGGAACTGCCCGTGTCCTCCAACCTCTCGACGAGCGAACCCCGAGCGTCCCGGCCCGAGACCGGCGGCGCGCTGCAACGCAGCCTCAAGCGCTTCGACATCACCGCCATGGCCATCGCCGCGGTCATCTCCTTCGACACCGTCGGGCAGATCGCCACCGGCGGCGGCGAGGCCGCCACCTGGACGGCGTTCATCGCCCTGTTCTTCCTCGTCCCCTACGCCCTGCTCTTCGCCGAGACCGGCGCCGCGTTCCCCCAGGAGGGCGGCCCGTACGTGTGGGTCAAGCTCGCCCTCGGCCGTCCGGCGGCCGCGCTGACGACCCTCATGTACTGGGTCACCAACCCCATCTGGCTGGGCGGTTCACTGGTCTTCCTCGCCGCGCAGACCTGGGACGGCTTCGTCTTCCACCTCGGCTCGGGCACGGTGGCCGACTACGTCTTCAAGCTGCTGTTCGTCTGGGTGGCCATCCTCACGGCCGTGGTCTCCCTGCGCCGCGGCAAGTGGATCACCACAGCGGGCGCGGCGATGAAGGTCCTCGCCCTCGCCCTGTTCACCCTCACCGCCGTGCTCTACGGGGTACGGCACGGCTTCCACGGCCTGGCCGACACCCGCTTCACCCCGACGACCGCCGGTTTCCTCGCCCTCGTGCCGATCCTGCTGTTCGCCTACGTCGGTTTCGAGGCGCCCAACGCGGCGGGTGAGGAGATGCACGACCCGCAGGCCGACGTGCCCGCCGCGCTCGGACGGTCCGCGACCGTCGCGGCCTGCTGCTACCTGCTGCCCGTCCTCGCCCTGCTGGCCGTGGTACCCGCCCGCCAGGTCACCGGCATCGGCGGCTTCATGGAAGGCGCCCGCCTCGTCTTCGGCGTCTACGGCGTCGCGGCCGGCCCCCTGTTGAAGACCACCGCGGTCATGTTCGTCCTCGCCCTGCTCACCCAGGGCAGCGCCTGGATGATCGTCAGCGACCGCATGCAGGCCATGGCCGCCGCCGACGGAGGTTTCTTCACCCGCGCCCTCGGCGCCTTCCACCCGCGGCTCGGCACCCCGGTGCGCACCAATCTGCTCTCCGGAGTCGTCGCCACAGTGTTCATGCTCGCCGCCATGCGGCTCGCGGACGGCGACGCGGCCGACGTCTTCGCGGTGGTGCTCACCGTCGCGGTCACCACCCTGCTGCTGTCCTACCTGGTCGTCGTGCCCGCCCTGGTCCTGCTGCGCCTGCACCGGCCGGACGTCCCGCGGCCCTACCGCGTCCCCTTCGGCACCCGCGGCTTCCTCCTGTGCGCGGCGCTCGTCTACGCCTGGATCCTGGTCGGGTCCTGGTCGGCGCTCTTCCCCGGGGTGCTGGAACACCTCTTCGGCATCGGCTACGACTTCCACGACGTCTGGGGTGTCTCCCGTGCCTCGTTCGAGACCTTCACCCTCGGCACCGTCGCGGCGCTGCTGGTCGTGGGTGCCATCGGTGTGGTGGTGGCCCGCCGGGCGGACTCTGCCCTGCGGGAGAGTCAGCCCGGCGGACCGGTCAGCTCGTGATCAGCGCACGGCGTACGCGTCGGTCACGGTCTGGATGACGGAGTTGCCGGCCGCGTCCGTCAGTTCGGTCCGCAGGGTGACCGGCTTGCCGGCCGCGCCCGCGTGGTCCACGGTCGCGGTCCAGCGGCCCTGGCGCTGCGAGGTGGCGGCCTCGGTCCAGGTCGCGCCGCCGTCGTACGAGTACGCGACCTTGGCGGCGACGAGCTTGCCGGGTGTGTAACCCGCGTGCCCGGTGGCGCCCAGCGCGATGCTCTGGCCGTCCTTCGCCGGCAGGGTCTTGAGCCCGTCCGTATCCAGGTCGTAGGTGGGGAAGAGCAGCGGGATGCCCTGCGAGTAGGCGTTCTCGTCGCGGTGCGAGCGGAACCTCCACACCGTCCGGGTCTGGGTGGACCGCTTCCACACGGCGGCGGGCTGGCCGAACTTCGCGGTGTCCAGGGTGAGTTCGTAGGCGGCGTCCTCGGCGGGGACGGTGAAGGTCCCGGACGGCCACCCGGTCTCGCCGATCACCTTGCCGCCGCTGGCGAGCTTCAGGCTGCCGACGTCCCCGAAGGAGCCCTGGATGCCCATGTGCTCGGTGTCGCCCCAGAAGGCGGGTGCCACGCCGATGAGGTTGTCCTGCCGCTCGGCGGCCAGCTGGAGCTTGCCGGCGGCGTCGCGCGGGGCGGCCGGGGCCGGGATGCCCCGGTACCAGTTCTCGGTCCGCTTCGATCCCGCGGTGTAGGTGCGTGCCTGGTCGGCCATGGCCTCGCCCCAGGGGAAGCTGGAGGAGAGGTAGCGCGTCCAGGCGGTGTCGCCCGCCGAGTAGTACTCGGTGCGCTTGCCGGGGACGGCGACGGAGTCGGTGGCGGCGGAGAACACCCCGCCGTAGGGCCGGGCCATGACCATCGTGTCGACGTAGTCCGCCGCGACGCCCATCGCCTCGTAGGTCGCGGTGACCGAGGCGAGCTTCTTGTCCCGGACCTGGTAGGTGCGGTCCGAGGTGAGCGGGCCGGTCTCGGGGAAGGCGAGGTTGTAGACGAACGGGCTGTCGGCGGTGGCCTGCCAGCGCAGCTTCACCGAGCCCTTGGCCAGGGCCGCCTTCAGCGCGGCGGCCTCGTCCGCCTCGATGCCGAGCGAGGGCAGCGGCGCCCGGCCGAGGCCGACGGACGGCTGCCAGGGGCCGGCGGCGGGACGGTGGGCGAGGACCGCCTTCGCGCCCGCGGCCTTCGCGTCACGCGCCAGGGTGCCCAGGAAGCCGTCGTCGCCGGCCTCGACCAGCGCGATCTTCCCGGCGACGCCCGCGGCCCGCAGTTCGTCGGGGGTGCCGGTGCCCGCGTCGACGAGCGCGGCCTCGCCGGTTCCGTCGAGGTTGACGGAACCGGTGCTCGCCGTCCTCGGGTGCAGGTCCGCGCCGCCGACGACCGACAGCTTCTGGATCTGCGGGGCGTACGCACGCCAGAAACTGGTGAACTCGAAGTCGCCGTCGTGTGCCTTGCCCCGCACGTCCGCCAGGTAGTTCCGGACGCTCCCGGTGCCGGTGAGGGAACCGGAGTGCAGCCAGGTCCCGCCCCAGGTACGGCCGAAGGCCAGGGTCGTGGAGCGGCTCTCGGAGGTGTGGTCCCCGGTCTTGATCCGGAGCCGGTGCGCCTTGCGGGCGTCGAGCACCAAGGTGGTGTCCTCGGTGACGTCGATCTGGGGCCGGGCGAGGTAGGCGACGGACTCGGCCATGCTGCCCGTGGCGTCCGCGGCGTCCGGTGTGATGACGAAGCCGGAGAGGAAGTACGCGCCGGGGCGCAGCCGGTAGACCTGGTCGGCGGCGCCGTCGTTGAAGCGGCGTTCACCGCCGGCGGTGTCGGTGCCGATCACGTCCAGCGAGGAGGAGCCCGTGGCGGGCGCGCCGGTGCGGTCGATCAGCTTCACGCGCAGGGTGACGGTCTGCGGCTCGACGTAGAGGGAGAACGGGGTGGAGACCTTCACGCCGCCGGACGCGGTGGCCAGCACCCGGCCGGTGACGTCGCCGTACTGGGCGGCCTTCAGGTGCGCGGTCGGGTCGATGCGCAGCGGGACCTTCACGGTGGTCCCGGCCGGGACGGTGACGGTCTGCGCGTCGAGTCCGGCGACGGGGGAGCCGACCGGGGAGCCGTCGTTCCCGGTGACGCCCTGGACCCTCAGCGAGAGCTTCACCGGCTTGGTGCCGGAGTTGGTGTAGGGGAGGGTGACGGTGGTGCGGTCGCTCCGGTCCTGCGGCCAGGCGAAGGTGCCGGCCTGGACGGCGGGGGCGCCGACGACGGTGGTGTCGATGGCGGCCTTCACGTCGAGCCGGCCGGCGCCGGTCTCCCGTACGTCGCCGGAGATGTCGCTCTTCGCGGACGACACCAGGGCGGCCTTGACCTGCTGGGCGGTCCAGTCGGGGTGGCGCTGCTTCACGAGGGCTGCGGCGCCCGCGACGTGCGGGGTGGCCATCGACGTACCGGACATCGACCGGTAGGCGTAGATGCCCCGGCCACCCGCGGCCGCGGCGGAGATGTCGACGCCGGGGGCGGCGATCTCCGGTTTGAGGGTGTGCGCGCCGATCACGGGTCCGCGGCTGGAGAACGGGGCGGTGGAGTCGTCGTGGTCGACGGCGCCGACGGTCAGCACGCCGGGGGCGCAGCCGGGCGAGGAGACGGTGTTGAGCGCCGGGCCGGAGTTGCCTGCCGCGACGACGAACAACGTGTCCTTGCTCTGGGCGAGTTTCTCGGCGGCGACGCTCATCGGGTCGGTGCAGTCGGTCGGCTCCGGGCTGCCGAGGCTCATGGAGACGACGTCGGCCTTCTGGTCCACGGCCCACTGCATCCCGGCGATGATCCAGGATTCGGCGCCGGAGCCGGAATCGTTGAGCACCTTGCCGTTGAGCAGGTCGGTGCCGGGGGCGACTCCCTTCTCCTTGCCGTCGCTCGCGGCACCGGAGCCGCCGACGGTGGAGATGGTATGGGTGCCGTGGCCCTGGTGGTCGTCGGTGGTGCTGGAGTCGGTGAAGTTCTCCGCGGCCGAGATCCGGCCCAAGAGGTCGGGGTGTTCCGCGTCGGCACCGGTGTCGAGGACCGCGACCTTGGTGCCCTTGCCGGTGTATCCGGCGGCCCAGGCGCGATCGGCGCCGATCTGCCGGGTGGACTGGGCGAGGGTGGCCTGGACCTTGCGGTCGAGCCAGAGCTTCTTCAGGCCGGAGGCGGAGAAGGAGCGGGTGTCGGTGACGTCGGCCCAGAAGTCGGCGGCCTTCGCCTTGTCCGCCTTGAGCGCGACGCCGTCGATGGCGTCGAGGACGAGGCCGCGCTTGGCGCCGCGGGGGGTGGCGGTCGCGGTGCGGGACGCGGCCTGACCGTAGACGGCGATCAGCGGCAGCGCGCTGGTGTGCGCGTCGTCGTAGCCCTGCCGGATGAGTCCGGTGACGTTGAAGAGTTCCTCGTCGACCTTGCCCGCGGCCAGCGCCCGCGCGGCGCTGTCGGGGTAGACGTAGAGGTCCTTGCCCGACTGCCGGGTCTGCAGGAGGGGCACGGAGCCGTCCTGGCGGGGCAGCGCGGTGACCGACGCGGCCCCCGAACCGTCCGTGCGCACCAGGACCTTGTCGCCGGTGACCAGGGTGAGGGTGACCGGTTGCCCGGCCGTGGCGGTGGCCGTGCTGCCGGTCAGTGGTCTCGTCGCGGTCGGACCGTCCTGCGGCGCTGCCGCGGACGGTGCGATCGCGGTGACGGCCAGGACGGCGGCTGTGGCCGCTCCCAGTGCCGTACGCGATATCGGACGCATCGCTCTCCCTGAGTGAGGACCGGACACCGGTGAACGGGCAGAGGTGTGCCGGAAGTTGTCGGTGCTGCCGTGGCGTCACCTTGGCAGAACGGGGAGCGGTGAAGTGATCTGGTGCGCGGCGGGTTTACGCCGTGGCCGCTTCTCGCCGCGCGCCGGACGTACGGGAGCAGGGCCTCGGACGTCCGGGAGTACGGCCTCGGACCTCCGGGAGTACGGCCGTGTCAGGTCGCCAGGCCGTGGCGGTAGGCGTAGACGACGGCCTGGACGCGGTCGCGGAGCTGGAGTTTGGCGAGGATGCGGGAGACGAAGGTCTTGACGGTCTCCTGGCTGATCACGAGGGCCGCGGCGATCTCGCTGTTGGAGAGGCCGTCCGCGATGAGACGGAGGACTTCCAGTTCGCGAGGTGTGAGCGGGGTGTCGCGGGCATTGTTCTCGGTGGGCCGGATGCGGGCGGCGTAGCGCCCGACGAGCTTGCGTGTCACGTCGGGGTCCAGGAGGGCCGCGCCGGTGGCCACGGTCCGGATGCCGTGGAGCAGCCGGTCCGGAGGGGCGTCCTTGAGGAGGAAGCCGCTGGCGCCGGCACGCAGTGCCTCGTACACGTATTCGTCCAGGTTGAACGTGGTCACCACGAGGACTTTGACGGGGTGCGGCACTCCGGCGCCGGCCAGCAGGCGGGTGGCCTCCAGGCCGTCGAGGACCGGCATGCGGATGTCCATCACGACGACGTCGGGCCGCACCTCGCGGGCGAGGTCGACCCCGGTCCGCCCGTCCCCGCACTCGCCCGCCACCTCCATGTCGGGCTGGGCGTCGATGATGGTGACCAGGCCGGTGCGGACCAGCATCTGGTCGTCGCAGACCAGGACCCGGATCGGTGCGCTCACGAGGTGCCGCCGGCGGGGATGCGTGCCCGTACGGTGAAGCCGCCGTCCGCGCTGCCGCCGGCGCTGAAGTCGCCGCCCAGCACGTCGACGCGTTCGCGCAGGCCTGCCAGTCCCCGTCCGCTGCCGGCGGGGACGGCGGCGCGTGAGCCGGTTCCGTCCGTGCTGACCTCCACGGTGATCTCCCTCTCGCCGTGCCGTACCTGGACCGAAGTCCGGCTGCCGTGAGCGTACTTGAGGGCGTTGGTCAGTGCCTCCTGCACCACCCGGTAGGCGACGAGGTCGGCGCTGCCGGTGGAGGCCGGCGGTGTGCCGTGCTCGGTGAAGTCCACCGGTTGTCCGGCCCGGCGGGTCTGCTCGACGAGAGTGAGGACCCTGCCGACGGCCGGTGTCCTGGGTTCCACGGCCTTGGCCGCGCCGGCACGGGCGGCGGAGGTGCCGGTGTCGTGGCCGGTGCCGGTGCCGTGGCCGGTGCCGTGGTCGGTGCCGTGGTCGGTGCCGGTGCCGTGGTCGGGGTTGAGCAGGTCGAGCAGGTGGCGCAGGTCGGTGATGGCGCGGCGCCCGGTTTCGCCGACCGCGGTCAGGGACCGGTCCAGCCGCTCGGGTGCGGCGGTCAGGTAGCGGGCGGCTTCGGCCTGTACGACCATCGCGGTCACGTGGTGGGTCACCACGTCGTGCAACTCTCGGGCGATGCGGGTGCGTTCGGCGGTGCGGGTCTCGGCCGCGACGCGTTCGCGGCGTTCGGCCTCGGCGGCCCGCGTGGACCGCAGCCACGCCCCGGCCCCCCAGGCGAGGGCGAGGACCAGGTAGAACGTCACGAACTCCGTCGGCGTCTCGCCGCCCGAACCCAGCCGGGCCAGCGCCACCGCCAGCGGCACGTACGCCACGGAGAGCAGGACCACGGTGGTGCGCCGGCGGTGCTCCAGATGGGAACCCGTACTGATCAGCACGACGGGCAGCGCGGTGCCGGCGACCGAGTGGTAGCCGCGCAGTTGGTCGAGGGCGAAGCCGCACGCCACCAGGGCGAGGCAGACGGCCGGCCACCGCCGCCGCACCACCAGGGGAAGGCATTCGAGCGCGAGGGCGACGACGCCGAGCGCGTCGAGGGGGCGGGTCGGCAGGTCCCCGACCTCCGTGCCGTGGCCGCGCAGTCCCGGCAGGAACGACATGACCAGGAACAGTATCCCGAGCGGCAGGTCGCGGACGGTGACGGGGAGGCGGCGCCACACCTGACCGGCCCCCTGGAGGCTCATCACCGGGCGAGTGTAGCGAGGGCCTCGACGCGCTCGGCACGCTGCCGGGGGACGATGTGGCCGCGTCGGCGGGCCAGCCACAGGAAGACGACCGTGAGCAGCGCGCCGGACAGCATCGCGTACACACTGGCCTCCGGCCCGAACTCGCCCCCGGTGAGCAGCTCGGCTCCCGACGTCGAGGCGTCCAGCAGTCCGTGCGTGGCGCCGTTGCCCGACACCTCGGTGCCGAAGATGCCGGACTCGGCGAAGTTCCAGCCGAAGTGCAGGCCGATCGGGAGCCACAGGGAACGGGTGGCGGCGTACGCGGCGGCGAGCGTGCCGCCGGCCTCGAGCGCGATGGCGACGGCGCCCAGCAGGGTGGCGTCCTTGTTGAGCAGATGGGACGCGCCGAACACCACACCGGACAGCGCCAGCGCGAGGTAGGTGCCCAGCCCGCGCTCCACGAGCCGGAAGAGCAGACCGCGGAACATCAGTTCCTCCGTGACCGCGGCACCGGCCATGAAGCCGACCAGCCCGATCGCTCCGGTCGTCGAGCCGAAGCCGTGCACGTGGTAGTCGCCGAGGAAGTAGATGTTCGCGATGACGCACCCGAACCAGACGACACCGAGGACCAGACCCCGGAGGAGGGACCCCGACGCTCCCTCACTGGCCAGCTCCGTCACCGGGCGCCGCTCGGTGCGCCCCACGACCCACCGGTAGACCACCACCGAGAGCACGAATGCCAGGCCGCCCAGGAGGAGCGAGAGCCACGGGTTGTCCTGCACCGCGGTGACGCTCTGACCGCCGATCGCACCGACCAGGACCACGGCCAGGATCTGCCACACCAGTTTCATGACGACTCTTTCTTCGGTTCCGTTTCCGGTTCGTTTTCCGGTGCGCGGCCGGGGTGCCGCGGCTGAACAGAACGCTAGGGAAACGGTGATCGGGAATCGTCACCTCACAGTGGACACCTGCGCGTAGCTCTCAGGGGGGACAGGCCCCGGTCACCCCTCCCGGTGCGCGAACGGCGGTGGACGCTGGTGTCCGCGCCGGCGGCCTGGGCGGCGACGCCGCGGTCGGAGGAGCCCTGTCACTGCTCTGGCTGCTTCCCTCGCCGATACCACGCATCCGCTCGCTGGCTCAGGTCGAATCAGTCCTCGCCGAGGGCGGCACCCGGGAACACGGCCGGCCGGCGCCTCGATGACAGGTAGGTGAACCAGGAGGGCGACGAGGTCACCACCGCCGCCACGAGCACGCCGACGCCTGTCAGGAAGGCTGTCGTGATGCGGCGGCCGCGTTCCGGATCCAGCTGCGGAACTCGATCGCCAGGTGCCGGCAGTGCCCCTCGATCATCGAGTCCGGGGCGGTGGACGGGTAGACGACGCGCACCACCACGTCCGCGCCGGTGGCAGTGTCACGCGCCTGGTGCAGGCAGTACGCGAAGGGTGTGCCGTCGTCCAGGCTGAGCAGGGCGTTCATCAGCGTCACCGGGTAGGTCGCGTCGCGGTACGCGGCGATGGCCGGGGGCAGTTCGCGGGCGACCGACACCTTGAACCGGGTCAGGTGGCCGCCGATCGTCTCCACCATGCCGCCCGTGTACTCCGGGGGCTCGACGTAGTGCTCGGGGTGGGCGTTGAGGAGCAGTTCCTTGTCCCGGAAGCGCCCGGTGGCGGCCTGCGACCGGAACCAGGCAGCCAGGTCGCTGCCGCTGAGTCCGCGCACGGTGAACTCGGCGTGCGATCCGCGGTGGGTGCCGTTCGACCTCTCGATCAGCTCCTTGTGGAAGCGATCGCCGGCCGCTATCTGCCCGGCGAGGGAGTCCATCATCGTGTGCGCGCCGAGGGTGGACTTCAGGTTCTTCAGAGCCCGCCGTGCGGCTTCCAGCTCCCACCGGTCCAGGGTCGGCTCGTCGAACGTCCGGCCCATGGTGTGCACCTCGACTGTCACGGAGTCGGACGGGCGCGTGTCGGTACGGCTACTCATGGTGTCTCCTCCAGCACGTGACGGACAAAGCAGTAGATACCGCCTTCACAGGCATGCGCTCTGCTTGCCCGGGGCGGCGACACAACCGTAAGATGCACACATGCATCTTGCAAGGCCGGAGCCCGGTCCCAGCCGCCGACGGCACGGTGCCGCCCTGGAGGCGGCGCTGCTCGACGCCGCGTGGGACGAGTTGACGGAGCGCGGGTACGCGGCGCTCACCTTCGCCGCGGTCGCGCAGCGCGCCGGCACCTCTCGCCCGGTCGTCAACCGTCACTGGCCCTCCAAGGAGGCCCTCGTACGCGACGCCATCAGCCGCGCCGGCGACCGGTTCTCACTCGTCGATCCCGACACCGGTTCCCTGCGCGACGACACCGTGGCGCTGCTCGAACAGCTCAATGAGGCGTTCACGATGTTCGCCGCGGTCATGACCGCACAACTGGCCGCCTATTATGAGGAAACGGGCACGACACCCGCCGAACTCCGCGCGTCGGTGGTCGATCGGAGATGGTCACTGATCGAGTCCGTGATGCGCCGCGCTGCCGCCCGGGGAGAGGTCGACGGCGCGAAACTCACCCCGCGCATCGCGCGGTTGCCCTACGACCTGCTCCGGCACGAGGTGCTCATGAACCTGAAGCCGATGTCCTCCTCGGACATCCAGGAGGTCGTCGACACCATCTTCCTCCCCCTGATCACCTGACCTGCTCCGGGAACGTTCCGCTGTCCGCGCCGGCCGGCAAGGACCGGCCGCAGGCCGCCGGAACACGCGCCGATCCGCCGGCGCACGCCCGCGCCGACGCCGCTGGCCCCGCAGCCCGGACTGCGAGGCCCGCCACGGGATGGCGCCCGCCCCGCCGCGGCAGGAAAGAATGAGTCCCGCATCCACCCCACAGCCCGGGGCGCTTTCCGTCCGGGCCGCGTACTCAGAGGATTCATCCTTGACCCACCACCGGACGGCAACCCTGATCCTGGCGCTCTCGGGGCTGCTGCTCTCAGCATGTGCCTCGGGCTCGCCCACCCGCCCGGAGGCAGGCCGGCAGGTGGTCCTCGACCGGCTGGCCGGAGCCGACAGCACCCCCTACTCGGCTGCGATGGAAGCCATCACGCAGTCCGGCTCCGAACGGCTGCAAGTCATGGTCGGACGGATCAACCTCAACGCGCCGTTGACGGGACGCGCGACGGACAAGACCGAGCAGTACACCGAAGACGTCGTGATCACCCGGCAGAGTGTGTACCGGCGCGCCGGCGGCTCCCACGGGAAGTGGCAGCGATTCCCTCCGTCGGCTGCCAAGGGCGGTATTCCCACGGACCGGCTCCCGCAGTACGTGCGTCTCGTACTCGATCACAACGGCTCCGTGCACCAAGGCGGCGAAAGCGTCCGTGTGTCGGCCCGTCTCACCCCGGCAGACATCGAATCGGTCGACAGGGCCGTCGGGCGCAATCTGCGCCCCGCCACCGCGATCGACTCCGACGTATGGATCGACAACGAGGGCCGAGTCGTACGCGTACGCCAGGTCCTCCACTTCGCGTCCGACCCGGACCTGCAGAACACGCTCACACTCACCGACTTCGAGAGCGCCGTTCCGGTGAGCGCCCCCGCCGCGAGCTGAGCGTCGTCGAGGACAGCCCGGCGCCGATCAGGGGGTCGGTGTCGAGCAGGTTCGAAGCCCCGGGGCACTTGTCCCGGGGCTTCGCATGAGGCGGCCTCAGACGTCCCGGTGCCCTTCGTGCAGCGCCCCGGGAGCCGGGCCGGGACGGCGCGGAGCACGCTGGGCTCTTCTCCCCCGGCCCGTCACGGGTGCCTCCGGCGTACGACTCGGTTCGCCGCCGTCTTCTGCAGGATCCCGTAGGCGAGGACAGGGAGGAGCAGGTGGGGTTTGTCGGGCAGTGCGGTGGTGATCAGGACGGCGCCGGCGCTGCTGTTGTTCATGCCGCACGCGAGCGTGAGGGACGACGCCGTGCAAGGGTCCAGTCTCAGCAGGCGCGCGGCGCCGCGGCCGAGGGTGAAGGACAGCAGGCAGACCAGCGTCGCCACGGTCAGCGCGGCGGCGAACAACAGCGGGCGCGGACCGGCCAGGAAGGAGCCGAGGGCGCCGCTGGCGTTGACGTAGGTGAGGAGGAGTGAGCCGGCCAGGGCGACCGGCACGATGAGCCCCTGGACGGGTCCGAGCCAGGGCGCGGGCAGGGCCGGCCGGAACACGATGCCGGCCGCGCAGGGCAGGACCACGTCGACGAGCGCGAATGCGCCTTGGGTGGTGTGTCCGGCTCTGGTGAGGGTGTCCGCGTAGCCGCCGCTGAGCAGGGGCAGCAGGGCGTGGATGACCAGTGGGACGGTGAGGGGGCTCAGGAGGGTCGAGGCGAGGACGAGCCCGACCATGGTGGGCTGGTCGCCGTCGCCCTTGCCGGTCCAGACGGTGGCTCCCGCCGCGACGGGCATCGCCACGATGAGGATCATCGCGGTGACCAGCCCGCTGCCGCCGTCGGTGTCGGGCGTCCGGCGCAGCAGGAAGGCGACCGCGGGGATGACGAGCAGGGGGATCGACAGGTGCAGAAGGAGTCCGGCCAGCAGGGCTCTCGGCCGGCGCAGCAGACCTGCCAGCGCGCGTAACGGCACCTGGAGTCCGGCGGAGAAGAGCACCAGGGCCAGCAGGAGCCGCACGGTGGAGACGGGCAGCGCGCTCGCCGCACCGAGCGGCAGCGCATGGGTTCGGCGCAGCCACAGACCCGGGCCGGGAAGGAGCAGTGCGGCGGTGTAGGCCAGGGCCACCGCGCGGCCGAGCCGGTGGCGCAGCCAGGTCGTGGCCCGCTCGGTCAGCGGCGGCGGGGCGGCGGTCCGGGTGCGCATGGAGGCCTTCTTCCGTCGTCACGTGGGTCGTCGGGCGTGCGTGCGTGCCGTACGTCGTGCATGTCGTCCGCCAGGGGGGCGGGGAGGGGAAGGGGGACATGTATGCGGTGGGCCGCAGGGGTTCTCATGGGCTCATGCTCCCGCCGCGGGCGGGGTGGGGCGGACGGTGCCGCGCGGGCGGTCAGGATGCGTTCAGGTGTCCGGTGGCAGGGTCGCTGTCCATGACGTACGAGACATCCGAAACGTCCGCGAAGCCGCAGACCGGGGCGCCTGCCGCCGCAGTGGGGAACCGCCTGGGCTGGAACAAGGTGCCCGAGGTCACCGTCTACTTCTGGATCATCAAGGTGCTGTGCACCACGGTCGGCGAGACCGCGGCCGACCTGCTGAACGAGAAGGCCGGGCTCGGCCTGACCGGTGTGTCCGTGCTGATGAGCGCGCTGCTGGCCGTGGCGCTGGTGGTGCAGTTCCGTACGAGCGCCTACCGGCCCGGTGTCTACTGGCTGGCCGTGGCCCTGATCAGCGTCGTGGGCACCCTGATCAGTGACAACCTCACCGACAACATGGGGGTGCCGCTGGAGACGAGTACGACGGTGTTCGCGGTGGTCCTCGCGGTGGTGTTCGTCGTCTGGTACCGGCGTGAGCGGACGCTGTCCATCCACCACATCGACACCACCTCCCGCGAGTCCTTCTACTGGCTGGCGGTGCTGTTCACCTTCGCCCTGGGCACCGCCGCGGGTGACCTGGTGTCCGAGCGCATGGACCTCGGGTACTGGCTGTCGGCCGTCCTGTTCGCGGCCGCCATCGCCGCGGTGGCCCTCGCGCACTTCGCCCTGGGCCTGAACGCGGTGTGGAGCTTCTGGATCGCCTACGTCCTCACCCGGCCGCTGGGCGCGTCGATCGGCGACTACCTCTCCCAGCCGACGGCGGACGGCGGCGTCGGCCTGGGCACCGTGGTGACCAGCGGGCTGTTCCTCGCGGTCATCCTCGCTCTGGTCGTGTACCTGAGCGTGACGCGCAAGGACGTCGCCGGACCGGAGCGGACCCCTCGACACGCTGAGTGACCTGCTGATCGCGCAGTGTTCAGGACGTGTTCAGGCTTTCTGTGCCACGGTCGGTGATCGCGGCCGCCGCGGGCGGCCGGCTCATCTCCCAGGGCGTTCGTCCCGCTGCGGGGCGAGCGCCCTGTCGTTCGACCGGACAGGAGTCGTTGAGTTGGAGAAATCGGAGGTCCTCACCGACCTCGACATGGCGGGTACGTCGAGTACGGCCAAGTCGGTGATGAAGAAGCTGCCCGAGGTCACCCTGGCGTTCTGGATCATGAAGATCGCGGCGACAACCCTGGGCGAGACGGCGGGCGACCTCTTCGCGCAGACGCTGAAGGTGGGTTACTTCCTCACCACGATCGCGCTGTTCCTGGCCTTCGTGGTGACGCTGGTGGTCCAGCTGCGCTCCAGCCGCTACAACCCGTTGTCCTACTGGACCGTGATCCTCTCGACCAGCATGGCCGGCACCACGATGTCCGACTTCATGAACCGCGACGCCGGCGCCGAGTACCTTTCGAACGGCGCCACGAAGCTGGGCTGGGGCCCGCAGGGCCTGGGCCTCGGCTATCCCGCCGGAGCGGCCGTCCTCCTCTCGGTCCTCCTGGCGATCTTCCTGGTCTGGAAGGTGAGCGGGATGACGTTCCGGATCCGCGACATCGTCACCTTCAGGGGCGAGGCACTGTTCTGGTCGGCGATCCTCGTGTCCAACACGCTCGGCACCTCCATGGGTGACTTCCTCTCCGACAGCTCCGGACTCGGTTACGCCGGCGGGGCGCTGCTCGTGACCGGGGGGCTCGCCGTGCTCGCCGCGCTGATGAAGGTGCCCGCGGTGCCGAACGTGCTGCTGTTCTGGATCGCCTTCGTCCTCACCCGGCCGCTCGGTGCCACCGCGGGCGACTTCCTCACCAAGCCGGTCGCCAAGGGCGGCCTCGATCTCGGCACCGCGGGGTCGTCCGCCGTCCTGCTCGCCGTCCTGTTCGCTCTCATGGCCTACGCCCAGGTGCGCGAGCGCCGGAGCACCGGCCGCCCGGCGGCGGCAAAGGGGGCGGGACCGGTCACCCGGCGGGCAGGCTGACCGTGAACCTGGCTCCGGGCGCGTGCCCGGGGTCGTAGGACACCTCCCCGCCGGCGGCGCGGGCCAGGCGTCGCGCGAGCGGCAGTCCGAGGCCCGCGCCGTCGTGCCCGTCGGCGCGGTCGGCCCGCCGGCCGGGCTGGAACAGCTCGTCCGCGAACGCCTCGGGCACCCCCGGACCGTCGTCCACGACGTCGATCCGGACGGCGCCGGGGGCGCGGCGCGCGGACACGGTCACGTGTGAGCGGGCGTAGCGGGCGGCGTTGGCGAGCAGGGGGCTGAGGATGCGTTCGAGCAGGGCGGGGGCGATTCCGGCCTCCAGCACAGGTGCTTGCGTCTCCACCGCGGTCTTCACGTCGCCGGGTGTGCCGAGGTGGTCGAGGAGGCGGTGCACCAGGGGGACGACATCGGTTGTGCCGGCGGCTGTGGCCGGGCCGCGTCCGTTCTCGCGCGCCTCGTTCAGGAGGGTGTCGCAGATGACGCGCATGGACTGGGCGGCGTCGGCGATCGCCCGGTGGGCGGCATGCGTCTCGGCGTCCGTGCGGGGGCGGCCTCGCCACCAGTCGAGTTCCATGATGATCCGGGTGAGCGGGGTGCGCAGTTCGTGCGACAGCTCGCCCGTCAGTTGCTGTTCGTGGCGGAGCACGGTGCGGATGCGGTCCAGGAGCTGGTCCAGCGACGTTCCCAGGCGGGCCAGTTCGGCGGGGTGGTCCTCAGTGCCGAAGCGCTCGGCGGAGGCTATGGCGCTCCACCGGGTGGCCTGGTCGGTCATCGTCCGCACGGGGCGCAGGGCCCGGCCGACGGACAGGCGGGTGAGCACGTAGGTGCAGCCGAGCATCACGGCGTCGAGGATCAGCGATCCGAGGAGCAGGGTGCCGGCCGAGCTGCGGTACGGCGCGAGGTCCAGGGCCGTGACGACGGTCGCGGGGTGCCGGCCGCCGGGTACGGGTTGGGAGCAGACCCGGACGGGCGGGTGACCGGGGGCCTGGACGGTCGTGCAGGCGTGCCGGTGCTGTACGGCCAGCCGGCCGGCGGCCAGGGCCAGGGGGCTGCCGTCCGCGGTCGAGGGCGGTTTCTCCAGCAGGTGTGTGCCGGCGTAGATCCACACGTTGGTGTCCAGGAGGCGGTCGTTGACGGTTTCCAGCACGCGGACCCGGTCACCGCCGGTGTCGACGGTCGTGGCCACCGCTGCCGCCCGGGCGCGCAGTTCGTCGTCCGCCTGGTGCCGCAGGTGGTGGTCCATGACGGCGTTGAACACCACGGTCAGGATCGTCATGAGCAGGGCGGCGGTGGTCAGCGCCACGAGGGCGAGCCGACCGCGCAGGGTGCGCGGGGCGAGCCGGCGCAGGAGGCGTGGGGCGCGGTTCACGACAGGCGGTGTCCGATCCCCCGGGCCGTACTGATCGTGCGGCCGCTGGCCGCGTCGCGGAGCTTGCGGCGCAGGCGGCTCAGGTACTGGTCCAGGGTGTTGTCACTGACCTGCGCGCCCTCGGGCCAGCCGGCCCGCACCAGGTCGCGGCGGCGCACGAGCGTGCCGTCCGCGGCGACGAGCATGGCCAGCAGCCGGAATTCGGTGGGCGACAGCGGGATGCGGGTCCTGTGCACGGTCATGGTGTGGTCCACCGCGTCCAGGAGCAGGTCACCGGCCGAGGTCACGGCGGCGACGGCGGTCCGCCTGATGACGGCTCGCAGCCGGGCGGCGAGTTCGGCGAGGTGGAAGGGCTTGGGCAGGTAGTCGTCGCCTCCGGCCGAGAAGCCGGAGAGCCGGTCGGTGAGCCGGTGCCGGGCGGTCAGGAAGATCACGGGGGCGGGGAAGCCGTTGGCGCGCATCGCCTGGCACACGTCCCGGCCGTCCGCGTCGGGCAGGCCGACGTCCACCACGGCCGCCGCGATGTCGGCGGCGGCCAGCCGCAGGGCGGTGGCGCCGTCGGCGGCGAGGACGGGCTCGAAGTCCTCGTCGAGCAGTCCCCGGCGCAGCACGTCCCGCAGTGCGTGGTCGTCCTCGACGACCAGGATCTTGGGGCGCATGCTCCTCCGTAGGCATTCCCGGCACCCGTGGGTGATCGACTACAGCTGAGTAGACGGTCTACTTCACTGTAGACGACCGGTCGGGGCCGGAGGCCGGGGAGCGGTGCCGCGCCACGGTCGCGTCGTGGTGACAGGGGGCACGCGGGCCGTGCCCGTGCGCGGGACCAGGAGGACACCGCCCCTCGCCAGGGCGGCACGGGCAGGGGCAGAGGCAGGGGGGGTCTCCGCGAGAGTGCTGCCGAGGGCGCTCCGGCCCGCCCGGGCCGCGGGCCGAGGGCGGAGGGCCGCGGGCCGCGGGCCGCGGGCGGAGGGCGGAGGGCGGAGGGCGGAGGGCCGAGGGCGGAGGGCGGAGGGCCGAGGCGAACAACCGCCTAAACCTCGCCGACCGTCGCGCCGGAGCGCTCCGGTTCCGCACCGGCGCACGTGACGGGCCGTCAGGTCACTGCCTCGGTGGTGCTCCTGGTTCCGGTAGTACTCCTGTTGGCGGTGGTGCTCCTGTTTACGTGGTGCTCCTGGTTCCGGTGGGTCCCCGCCGGTCGCCCGCGGTCGGGAACGCTCCACCCGGCAGGTCGCGGGTCCGGCGGCCCGGGGGCGGCGACGGGCGGGGCCCGCGACAGGGCAGCCGGATCACTTGCCTGCGGAGGCGACCAGCGCTCGCACCTTTTCCACGTCGCCGCACCTGTCCTCCAGGTACTTCGCGCGGGCCGCCCGGAACGCCTCGCCGAGCTGGGCCCGGCGGTCGTCGGCGACGTTCTCGCGGGCGTCGTTGAGCAGGGTCCGCTCCTCCTCGTCCGCGTGGTGGTTGACCGCGGTGACGAGGTCCTCCAGCTTCTCGTCCCACTCCTCGGATCCGGTGTCCTCGACCTCCAGGAGGGCGAGGAGGGCCTCGTTCGCCTCGTGGTGCTCGTGCACACTGTGATCGACGTCGTCGCCCTCCACGTTCTTGTAGCGCCGCAGTGCCGGATAGACCTCGTCCTCCTCGGCCGAGGCGTGGGCGATGAGGAGCTGGGCGAACTCCCCGAGCGCGGCGGCCCGGTCGGCCTCGGCGTTGCGCATGGTGCGGAAGAGATCCTCCATGCGGCGGTGGTCCTGCAGGATGAGCTCGACGACGTCCGTGGACGGCACGGTGACTCCTCACTCCTCGGTGACAACGGTCCGCCCTCGCGGCTACCCCGGTTTCGGCAGCCGAGACGCGGCCGTCGCGCGCCGCCGCCGGAAGACCGAGCCGGTGGGTGACCGGCCGACCCGCCGGAAGTCCGGCCCGGCCGGCGACCGCCCGTGCGACGGCCGGCGGGTGTCCGCCTCGCCGGCCGGGGCACCCGTAGAGCATCAGGACCCCGCCGGCCGGGCGGGGAACCCTCGTGACCGTCCCGAGGGGGCTCCCTCGCTCCCTCGGGACGGTGACGCCGATGACCATTCAGGCGGTTGTATGACAGCGCATCAGAACCGGCATCTCTCACGGTCCTCGGCCTTGACGGCCGCGCTCCTCCGCTCGGCCCAGGTGGCCTACCTCGTCTTCCTGGTGCTCTCCGTCGCCCTCCTGGCTTCCGCCGTCGCCACGGGGGCCGGCGTGCGCACCGTACTGGGCCTCGCGGTCCAGACCACGCTGTGGGCGGCGCTGCTGCTGGCGGCCCCCACGGAGCCACGGCGGTGAACACTCGCCGGACCCGGCCGGGCAGGTCGCAGTCCGTCTCCCGGTAGCTCATGGACCGGTCCGGTAGTTCGTGCACCGTTCAGGTAGTTCACGCACCGCCCCGGTAGGTCATGAACGGTTCCGGTAGTTCATGAACCGCTCCGGTAGGTCATGAACCAGTGGGTGTCGAAGTAGCGGGCCATCGTGAACCGGTGGTGCGGATCGACGAGGATGCGGCAGACGAACTCGGTGGCCTGGCAGTCGAAGGGGACGTCCTCGCCGTCGAAGGACCGGACGACGACGGGCCAGCGGTCGGGGTCGTCGCCGTCGGCCCTCCAGCAGTACAGGTCCTCATGCTCCGTGCCCGCCCAGATGAGCAGCCCCTCCTCCCTGAGGTGTGTCCACGGCTCCTGGTTCAGGTCCAGGTATCCGTCGAAGGCGCCCACGCCGAACGTCTCGACCATCCGCTTGTAGTCACGCGGGAGCGCGGTCCCCAGGCGCGACTCCACCTGCGCCCAGTTCACGTCCGGCCGCTGCGCGGGATGCGTCCAACCGGTGATCCGTACGAGCCGCTCCGTCCAGTCGACGTCCTGCTCCCCGCCCGCGTCCGAAGCGATCACCGCGGGTCCCGGCACCTCCCTGCGGGCGACCGCCAGAACCGGCCGTTCGACCCCTCGGGCGTCCCGCGCCGTACCCGTGCCGACCCACTGGTCCCCGTACGCCCACGCCCGTATCCTCACGGCCCGGTCCCGGAAGGGGACGAGGAGGGCTGCGCCCCTGGACTCGTCGGCCGTCGGGTCGGCGAAACCGTCGAGGACGAGGGTGCGCGGGGCGCCGTACCTGTCGGCGAGCAGGTCGGTCAGGGCCTGCGGGTCCAGGTCACCGGGCAGGTACGTCCAGCCGTCCCCCGGGCCGAGCCGGGCCAGCAGGTCGTCGACGGTCGCTTGCGTGAGTTCCATGGCGGACAGTGAAGCGCACCGCACTGACAACGGACGTGCTGGACCGCGGCGGGCCGTGAAAGGTACCGGGCCGGAGCGGGCGCCGTCGGATTGAGGTGCGGGGGCCGGGGCACGTGCTCCTCCACACGTCGGCCGCTTTGGCGGCCTTTCGCCACGGCGAGGGAGAACGGGACGAGGATGAGTGAGGGACTGCGACCGACGCGAGGGCGGACGGCGGGGCCTGGCGGCCGGGACACCGCACGCACCCCGCCCCTGCGGCCCGGCGGCTACGACCCGGCTGACTACACCGCGACCGTGGTGCGCAGCGCCCGGGATGCGGGTGTCTCGCCGGTGCTGCTGATGGCCGTGCTCCACAACGAGGCGTACAAACCGCACCATCCGCTGCTCGAACGGGTCTGGCAGTGGTGGAAGCGGGACGCCTCGTTCGGTGTCGCCAACATGCACCGGGCGACGTTCGAGAGGGTGCGGCGGGCGCACGCGCTGACAGGACGCTGGCAGGACCTGCGCGACGATCCGGCGTTCGCCGTCCAGGTGGCGGCCCTGCACCTGAAGGACCTCGACCGCGTTCTGCCCGAGCGGTGCGCACGCCGCTACCGCCGGGACGAACTCCTCGCCCTCGGCTACAACGCGGGGGAACGCAACATGCGGGCTTTCGCCCGGGGCGTGCCGCCGGGTCCGATGGCACGGTCCTACCTCCGCCGTCTGAGGGCCCACTGGCCCCGGGCCGCCAGGGCGGTGGCGCGAGAGGACGGTTCACGCGACTCCGCCGGGAGTACGGCGGAGCGGTGACCGGGCGATCCGGACGCGCACCCTCTCCCGGCCGGCCCGACCGACTCGGTTCCGACCGACTCGGTTCCGACCGACTCGGTTCCGACCGGCTCGGCTCCGACCGGCTCGGCTCCGGTCAGTCCCGCCGGATGGTGAAGACCTGGTCGAGCCCGACGATCGTCAGGATGCGCAGGGTGTTGGAGGGGACGCCGCTCAGCACGACGTCGGCCCCGGCGGTCTGGGCGTGCTGGCGGGCGGCGAGGAGGGCGGTGATGCCGGTGGAGTCGCAGAACTCCAGGCCGGACAGGTCGATCACCAGGCACTGCGCCGCGCCCAGGACGAGGCCGCCGACCTGTTCCCGCAGGGCGGCTGCCTGGGCGTAGTCGAGTTCGCCCGCCACGTGCAGGACGGGGCCGGTGGGGGTGTCGCTTCGGGTGATGTTCAGCGGGCTCATCGCAGGTGATTCGTTGCCGGGCGGGTGGGAAGGGGGCGCGGCGGGACGCCGAGTGCCAGGAGCGCGGTGTCGTCGTCGAGGCCGTCACCGAAATTGTCCAGCAGCTCGCCCAGGGCGCCTATCGTCTCGCGCGGTGTCGCGGGCGCGAGGCCGCCGGCGAAGGCGTGCAGGGCGTCTTCACCGTACAGGTCGTCCCGGGCGGGGCCGGTGCGCGCCTCGGTGAGGCCGTCCGTGTAGAGCAGGAGGGTGTCACCGGGGGCGAGGGTGGTCTCGGCCGTGCCGACCGGGGCGGTGGGCAGGACACCGACGAGCAGTCCGCCGGGGGTGGGCAGGTACTCGGCGTGGCCGTCGGCGCGCAGGACGAGGGCCGAGGGGTGGCCCCCGGAGGCGAGGCGCACGGTCATGTGCCCGGGTTCGTCGCCGGGTTCGACGAGGCCGTGGACCACGGTGCAGTAGCGGGGGTCCCCGCCGGCGGCGTACCGCTCGTAGAGCACGGTGTTCAGCGTGGTCAGCGCGGCACCGGGCTCCGGGTCGTGCAGCGCCGCGGCCCGCAGGGTGTAGCGGGTCAGGGAGGTCAGGGCCGCCGCTTCGGGGCCCTTGCCGCACACGTCGCCGAGGAAGAACGCCCAGCGTTTCCCGTCGATCTGGAAGAGGTCGTAGAAGTCGCCGCCGAGGCGGTGCGGCGAGGCGGTGTGGTAGTACACGGACGTCTCCAGCCCGGGTACCGCGGGCAGGGAGTCGGGCAGCAGCGACCTTTGCAGCACGGCCAGCGCGTGGGCCAGCCTCGCCCGGTCGGCCTCGGCCTCCCGGCGGGCCGCTTCGGCCTCCACGCGTGCCTTCTCGGCTTCCGTCCGGGCCTTCTCGGCTTCCGCCCGGGCCTTCTCGGCTTCCGCCCGGGCCTTCTCGGCTTCCGCCCGGGCCTTTTCCGCTTCCTCGCGGGCCTTTTCCGCTTCCTCGCGGGCCCTTTCGGAGTCCTGGCGGCGGCGCAGCAGTTCCTCCTCGTAGGCGCGCCGGTCGGAGGCGTCGACGACCGTGGTGCGGATCAGCAACGGCTCGCCTTCGCCGCCGTACTTGATCTGGGAGGAGACCAGGACCGGCAGCCGGCCGCCGCCGGCGGTCTTCATCTCCAGGGCGATGCCGCGCAGTTCGCCCTGCATCCGCAGCAGGGGCGCGAAGTGCGTCTCGTGGTACAGCCTGCCGCCCACGCTGAGCAGGTCGGTGAAGTGCCGGCGCCCGACCAGGTCCGCGCGGTCGAGGCCGAGCCAGTCCAGCAGCGTGGTGTTGATCCGGGCGATCGTGCCGTCCATCAGCGTGGAGAGGTAGCCGCAGGGCGCCGTCTCGTACAGGTCCTCGGCGCTGTCCTCCAGCAGCGCGGTGAAGGCGGCGTCGGTGACGCTGCCACCCGTCTCCGGGGGGTCAGGCTGCTCGCCCGTGCGGCACATCACAGCAACTCCCTCAGGAAGTCCAGGATCGCTTCCGAGGTGGCCTCCGGAGCGCTCAGCTGGGGGCAGTGTCCGGTGGCGTCCAGCGTGACCAGGCGGGAGCCGGGGACCGCGGCGTGCACGAAGGCGCCGACCTCGCGGGGCGCGATGACGTCCTGGGAGCACTCCAGCACCAGCGTCGGCACGTTCACGCCCTTCAGGTCCTCACGGCTGTCGGACAGGAAGGTGGTGCGGGCGAAGACCCGGGCGATGTCGGGGTTGGTGGCGCAGAAGCTGTTGGTCAGCTCCTGTCCCAGCTCGGGGCGGTCCGGATTGCCCATGATCACGGGCGCCATGGCGGAGGACCAGCCCAGGTAGTTCGCCTCCAGGGAGGCGAGCAGTTCGTCGATGTCGTCCGCCGTGAAGCCGCCGCGATAGCCGGCGTCGTCGATGTAGCAGGGTGACGGGGCCACCATCACCAGCGCTCCGATCCGCTCCGGGGCCGCCTGTGCCGCCAGCACGCCGATCATGGCACTGACCGAGTGCCCGACGAACACCGCCCGCTCCAGGTCCAGTTCCTGGCAGACCTCCACCACGTCGTGGGCGTAGCCGTGCAGCGAGGAGTACCGCTCCGGGCTCCACGCCGACAGGTCCGAACCACCGGACCCCACGTAGTCGAACAACACCACCCGGTGCCGCTCGGCCAGTGCGGGCACGAGCGAGCGCCACATGTTCTGATCGCAGCCGAACCCGTGCGCCAGCACCACGACCGGCCCGTCGAGGGGGCCCGTGACCGTCACATTGTTCCTGCGGCAGATGTCCATGCCGGTCATCCTCGCATCCGGCCCGGCGGGCCCCGCGGGCGGTTCACGATCGCTCCACATCGCGGCGGTGCACGGCCGCGATGTGGAGCCGGGGGGTGTGGACGCGTCGTCCGGGGGTACAAGTGCGGCGGCGTCGGCCGTCCGGAGCGCAGGAGCGACCGGACCGATCACGGGAGGGGAATCGACATCATGGGGCCCATGAGCGCAATGCACGCGACGTGCGCGACGGCAGCGGACGCGCGGACGGACGGGGTGGACGCCCGGACGGCCGGGCTGCCGGAGATCGCCGATCCCTCGCGGGTGGCGCCCAAGGATGCGCGGGAGCTCTCCCGCCTGTTCTTCGAGCAGTTGGCGGTGCGGGAAGAGGGCACGCCCGAGTACAGCTACGCCCGCAACACGCTGATCGAGATGAACATGTCCCTGGTCCGGTACGCGGCGGGGCGCTTCCGCAGCCGGGGGCCGGAGGAGCGGGAGGACATCGTCCAGGTCGGCATGATCGGCCTGATCAAGGCGATCGACCGGTTCGAGCTGTCCCGGGAGGCGGAGTTCACGTCCTTCGCCATCCCCTACATCGTCGGCGAGATCAAGCGGTTCTTCCGGGACACCACGTGGGCCGTGCACGTCCCGCGGCGGCTCCAGGAGGCCCGTGTCCAGCTCGCCCGTGCCACGGAGGAGTTGCACAGCCGCCTGGGCCGCAACCCCACGGTGCGGGAACTGGCGGAGCTGATGAGTCTGTCCGAGGACGAGGTCCGTGAGGCACGCCTGGCGGCCAACGGCTACAACTCCTCGTCCCTGGACGCCGGCCTCAACGGCGGCGAGGACGACGAGTCCGTGCTCCAGGACTTCATCGGCACCGAGGACACCGCCCTGGAACTGGTGGAGGACTTCCACGCCCTCGCCCCCCTGATCGCCCAACTCGGCGAGCGGGACCGGCAGCTCCTTCACATGAGGTTCGTGGAGGAGTGCACCCAGGCGCAGATCGGCGAACGCCTGGGGGTCTCCCAGATGCACGTCTCCAGACTGCTCTCGCGCTGCCTGGCCCGGCTCCGGGCGGGCATGCTCGCCACCGGCTGACACGAGCCGTCCGCACCTGCCGGATGCCCGCCGCTGCCGTGGCGGGCATCCGCCGTGCCCGGCGCCACCCACGAAGAAGAGGGGGCAGATCGCACACAGTGGGGGCAACCCGGCCCGGGCACGCACGTCGAGGGTGCATGCTTGGCATGCGTGTCACTTCACCGAGCCGGGTGAACAGTGCGCAGGGACGGGGGTCGAAGTGAAGGGGTTGACCGACGGGCCGGCGGGCAGCTGCCGCGACGGCAGGGCGGACGCGCAAGAGCCGGGGGCGGCAGGAGAAGCGGGCGCGGAAGAAGGAGCGGGAGAAGGAGCGGGAGGGGCGCAGGCGACGATCACCCTGTCCGGTGAGGGCGCGTGCATCGCCGAAGCACGCCGCTGCGCCGCCGCCTTCTTCACTCGGGGCGGCGCCGCCCGGCACCGCCCGACGGTGCCGGAACGTGTCGTGGGCCTGGTCCAGCTGGTGGTCAGCGAACTGGTCACCAACGCCTGCAAGTACGCCTACGGGCCCGTCGTGCTGCGCCTGCGCCTGGCCGGCGCAGTGGTCGAGGTGGAGGTGCGGGACAGCGCCCCGGTCTTCCCGACGGCACAGGCCCCGGATCCGCACCGGGTCGGCCGGCACGGACTCGAGATCGTCCGGGCGGTGGCGAGCGTCCTCGCCGTGCGGGGCGAGCGGGACGGCAAGACGGTCATCGCGCACATTCCGCTGGGCCCCGGACCGGCCGCGGACACGCCGGCCACGCGCCCGGACACGACGACCGTGTGAGCGGGCGGCCGGACCGTGCCGACGGTGGCGCGGCCCGCCTCCCGGGCCGGCTCGCCGCCCGCCTCGCCCGCCCGTCTCACCCGCCCGACGTCGTCTTCGCGACGGCGTCCTGCCATGCGGCCTTCGCCCCCGAGTCGCCTATGCGGTAGACGTCCACGACGGCTCCCACGCCCACGACGAGTGCCAGCACCGCGGCAGCGACGCGCACCGGTGCGGAGGTCCAGCGCGAGGTGCGCGACGGTCCGGACGCGGCGGCGCGGCGGGCCGACCACCACACGACGACCGCCAGGACGAACAGGCCGGCGGCCCAGGGCAGCAGGCCGTCGCCGAGCTCGGCGTGCCGGCGCACCAGCGCGTTGCTGCCGACGTGCCTCTCCAGCCACTCCCCCGCCCCCGTGGTGAGGGGAACGCTCACGAGCGTGACCAGGGCGAGGGCCGGCAGGACGACGCCCATGCGCTGCGCCGCCGCGGGCCTGACCGCGCAGAGCACGAGTGCCAGCGCGGTCAGGGGGACGAACACCACGACGACATGCACGAGCAGGACGTGCGCGGGCAGGCCGTTGATCAGGCTCATGAACGGTTCCTCCGGCAGGTGGGGGACAGGGTTGCGCCGACAAGACGCGCCAGCCTCGCACAGCAACCTCTCAGTCTCTTCTGACTCGCTTTCCCGGCTCCTTTCACCAGTCCGTAGGATGTGCGGCGCAGGCGCGCGTGCACGGTGAGGGAGGCTGTCGATGCTGGCTGCCGTCGCCGACTCACCGGGCCGGCTCGCCGAGGTGCTGGCCGTACGTGACGTGGCGGGGCCCGCGGCCTGCGGCGTGGGCGAGGTCGTGGTGCGCATGGTCGCGTCGACCGTCAACCCCTCCGACGAGGTCACCGTGTCGGGCGCGTACGGGTCGCGTACGTCGTTCCCCATGGTCCCGGGGTTCGAGGGGGTGGGCGTGATCGACGCCGTCGGGCCGGGGGTGCCGGCCGGGGCGGTGGGCCGGCGGGTGCTTCCGCTGGGATCGGCGGGGGCCTGGCAGCAGTACAAGCGGCTCGACCACTCCTGGTGCGTCCCCGTGCCGGACGATCTGCCCGACGAGGCCGCCTGCTTCGCTTACATCAACCCCTTGACGGCCGTGACGATGGTCGAGCGGTTCTGCCCGCCGGGAGCGCGGAACGTGGTGGTCACGGCGGCGACGTCGGCCATCGGCCGGCACCTGGCGGAACTTCTGGCCGACCGCGGTGTCGCACCCGTCGGGATCGTGCGGGGAACGCCGGGGCGGACGGTGGCCGACCCGTCCCGGTGGCGTGCTGTGATCCGGACGGACGAGCCCGGGTGGCGCCGGCGGCTGCGGACGCTGACCGGGCCGCGAGGCGTCGAGGTGGCCTTCGACTGCGTGGGCGGCGGCGTGGGCGCAGACGTGTTCGCGGTGACAGCCGCCGACGGCGTCTTCGTCCATTACGGCCTGCTGTCGGGAACGCCGCTCCCGGCGGAGTGCTTCACCGGGCGGGGTGCCCGCGTGGAGCTGTTCCGTCTGCGCGACACCGTCCAGCAGGACGGCGGTCGGCACCTGCCCGCGCTGTTCGCGCCGGTCTTCGCGAACCTGCGCCGCGGGCGTCTGCGTACGGCCGTCACGCGACGCGTCGGGCTCAGCGAACTCCCCGGCCATCTCAAGAGCCCCGCGGCCGGGCAGGCGGGGAAGATCCTGATCGATCCGCAGGGGTAGGGCCGCGGGGACGAAGCGGCGCCCTCTTCACGCGGCTCCTGGCGCAGAGTGGTGACAGGGCCCCTACGCGGTGCCCAGCGCGCGCCCCCCGGCTCTCGCCCCCTAGCTCTCGCCTTCCGCCTTCGCCTTCCGCCTTCGCCTTCCGCCTTCGCCTTCCGCCTTCGCCTTCCGCCGCGACGACGCAGGCCGGCCTGGGGCCCGGGGCATGAGGCGTCGCCGAAGCCGCGGGGCGCCCGCAGCGCCCGGGGGACACAGTTATATACTTTCCATATGCACATACCTCTCGGCGCCCCGAGCGACGTGCCGCCGGGGCAGCGCATCGAGATCGCCGCGCACGGCCTGCTGCACGACCTCGGCCGGCTGAACCGGGCCCTGTTCCGCGCCGGTGACTTCGGGCTGACCCGGAGCGAGGTGTCCGTGCTCGACGCGCTGGCCGCCGCGCCTCTGCGCGTCACCGAACTCGCCCGGCGCACCGGAATGGTGCAGCCCCGGGTCACCGTGCTGCTCCAGAAGCTGGAGGGCCGGGAACTGGTCACGCGCCACCGGTGCGCGACCGACCGGCGCGCGGTGGAGACCGCCCTCACCCCCGCCGGGCGGCGGTTGCTCGACGAGGGACGGCAGCGCATGGCCGAGGCCTTGCTGAGGGCACTGCGCACCACCCCCGTCGACGACTGCGAACGCGCCGTGTGCGCCGCCCGGCAGTCCGTCGCCACACTCGCCGAAGCCATGGAACCGGAGGCCACTTGACCAGCCCGAAGACCGCCCACCGGCCACTGGGGCCCAGCACGGACGCGAGCCCCGCCAAGGGCCTGCGCGCCGATGTCGCCCCACGACGGGTCACCGGCCCGCACCGATGGTGGGACCGCGTGCTGGTCGCCGATCCCGGACTGGGTCAGTTGCAGGCGGGCTGGCGGACGTTCGTCGCCATGGTCACCTCCCTCGCGGTCGGCTACGGCATGGCCCACGCCCTCGCCATTCCCACGATGATCGGCATGATGGTCGCCGGGATGATGGGCCTGATGAGCGCCTTCGCGGTGGCGGGCAACAGCTGGATCCAACTGGCCAGGCCCATCCTGTGGATGCCGTTCCCCTACACGGCGGTGCTCTGGCTCGCCGCCGCCCTGCACGACGACCGCGCCCTGGAGATCGGTCTCGACGCCGCCGCGCTCGCGCTCACGTTCCTGCTGGCCAGGTTCGGCCCGCTGGCCCTGCTGACCGGCATGATGATGTTCAACGGCCTCATGGTCGGCATCATCGCGAAGATCCCCATGTCCATGATGGGGCAGGCGTTCCTCGTCGCCCTGGTGTCCGCCGCGGCGGTGCTGGCCACCAGGCTGCTGCTGTGCCACCCCATGCCCCGCGAGGACCTGCTGCGCACCCAGCGCGCCTTCGTCGTCGAGGCCCGCCGGCTGGCCGACACCACGGTCGAGGCGCTCGACCCCGACGCCGATCTGGCCCGGGTCGAGCGCCGGATGAACCGCTCCCTGCGCCGCCTGAACATCGTGACGATCACCATCGACGGCCGTCTCGCCCAGCCCGAGGCGGCCACCGATCCCGTCGTGGCCGAGTTGCTGCACCGCCATCTGTTCGACGCCGAACTGGCCCTGCGGGGCATCGGGCAGGCGGTGCGGGCGCTGGCCGACCAGTCGCCGCCCGAACCGCTGCGCCAGGCGCTGGCGGTGGGGCTGCTGCTGGCCCGTGACACCCCGCCGGCCCGGGCCGGGGGGCTGCGGCCGGCGGTGCGGACGATCCATGAGCAGGCCGACGTGATCCTGCGGGACCCGCGGGCCGATCCGCGGGACGCCGAGTCCGCCGCCCTCGCCCGCCGGGTCGCCGAACTCCTCGACTCCCTCGCTGACTCCCTGGTCAGCTGGCTGACCCTCGGCGAGCGGACACCCGACACCCCCGCCGCGGTGCCCTTCCAGCCCGCCGTCGCGCTGGAGAACAACCGGATCCCCGGCTCCGCCGCCCCGATGCGGCGCGTGCTCACCGCCCGGACGCGGAGCGGCTGGCAGCGCGCCGTCCCCTTCGTCCGGGCCCCGCTGCACGCGGGGGTCGCCGCCGCGATCGTCTGCCCGATCGCCGACGCCATCGATCCCCAGCGTTTCTACTGGGGCCTGGTCGGCGTGATGATCACCCTCTTCGGCACGAACACCACCCACGAACGGCTGCGCAAGTTCGGCCACCGCATGGTCGGCACGGTCGCGGGCGCGGTGGTCGGCGTACTGCTGCTCCACGCGATGGGCCACCACCACATCCACTGGACGCTCCTGGTCATCGTCGCCGGCCTCTCCTTCGGCTCCTGGGGTCTGCAACGGGCCTACGCCCTGTGGGTCGCCGGGCTGGTCGCCGCGCTGGTGCAGCTCTACGGGCTCACCACGCCGGACAGCGGCATGGACCGCCTGCTCGGGGAACGCCTGCTGGACAACGGCCTGGGCGTCCTGATCGCCACGGCGTGTGCCGCGCTGATCTTCCCCCTGTCCACCCGGTCGGTGGTCCGCGAGGCCGAGCACGGGTACGTCCAGGCGGTCCAGAGCCTGCTCACCCAGGTCTCGGCGCGCTGGGAGGAGCCGGACAGCCCGGTACGGCTGCGTGGCGCGGCACGTGTCGTCGACGCCGCGCTGTTCCAGGTCGCGGAGGTGTCCCGGCCCCTGGTGCGCATGCCGCTCGGGGTGCGCGGGCGGGCGCCGCACCACCGTATGGCCCTGCTGAACACGGCCGCCGCTCATGCCCGGGCGCTGGCCGCGGCGGCGGACGTCGACATCGACCTCTCGTCCCCTCTGGCCGAGCGTGCCCGGCTCATCACGCACACCCTCACCGATTCGCTGAGGGCGCTCGACCACCACCTCGCCAACGGCACCGCCCAAGGCGTATGGCGCCGTGTCGGCCCGCTCGTGCGGGAACTCCGGGCGGAGCTGCGGCCCACCGCCCCCGGCCCTCGCGCGCGGCGGCTGCAGAGCGCCCTGCACGAACTGGACGCCCTGGACGCGGCGCTCGCCGCCTTCGCCGAACAGTGCGGCCTGCCCCTGGAATCCGGTGGCGCACGGGAAGGCGGGCGGCCCGCTGCCCCGGTGCGGCAGGCGCGCGCCTCGGCGGCGGACCGGCCCCGGGCGCACGCGCCGCGCACCGCGACCGCTCCGGCCGCGCCCATCCCGGCCGGTGCCGCCGGCCGCGGTGCGGCCCGGCCGGACACGGCCTCCGAGGTGTCCGTGACCGGCTCGGTCCGCTGCGCCGCGCATCCCGATGGCTGCTTCGCGCAGATCACCGTCGTGAACGCACGCGGGCAGCGGGTCGCCCACACGTACACCGACGCGGGCCGCTACCGGCTCGGCCTGCGGCCGGGGCACCACATCGTCGTCGTCTCGGCGCCCGAGCACTCCCCGCACGCCGAACCCGTCACGGTGGGTGCCTCGCAGGCGGCCGTACGACTCGACATCCGCCTGTAGGCGGCCGGACCGTACGGGGAGCGGGGGTGCGCCGGTCGCGGCCGGCGCACCCGTGGGGCACGTGCTCAGCCGCGCCGTACGGAGGCGCTGTTCGCCAAGCCGTCGAACACGAACTGGGAGCCGGGCTCCTTGACCACGTCGCCCTGGGCCGAGCCGGTGATCGTCACGTCGGTCAGTGTGGCGCTGCCGCGCGCCCCGCCCATCGCGAGGATCCCGGAGCCGTTGTCGGACCTGTCGATGGTGACGTGCTGGATCTGGACGCCGGGTGTGGCGCCGCCGCCCGTCTTGAACTGGATTCCGTCGTAGGTGGAGTCGTGGATGTCCGTGTCGCGGATCGTGACGCCGGGGATGTCCTGCCCCTGGGCGAACAGGGTGATCGCGCCGAACTCCTGCGCCTCGCCCCAGAACGCGCCGCCCGTGCGGTACAGGCCGTTGCCCGCGATGAGCGTGTGGCCGGAGAAGGGCAGGGGGTCGTGGTCGGTGGCCAGCATGATCCCCGGGTAGCTCATGGTGTCGGAGACCAGGTTGTCCTCGATCGTGTTGCCGTAGCCGCCGTAGACCGCGATGCCGTTGGCCCGCCAGGGCAGTTGGACCGTGTTGTTGCGGAAGTGGTTGTCGTGGCCGATGTCGACCGACGTGTCCTTCACGTACTTGCTGGCCCACACGGCGAGCGCGTCGTCACCGGTGTTGCGGAAGGACGAGTCGTAGACGGACGAGTTGCGGGTGCCGTTGGCGAAGTTGACCCCGTCGGCGTAGGTGTCGCGAATCCGTACACCGGTGAACCGGACGCCGTCGCCGGGTCCCCACAGTTCGGGGATGTTCGAGTAGTCGCGGCCGACCCAGGCACCGACGTTGGAGTGCTCGATCCACACGTTGGTGATCTTCGTGTTCTTGCCGAAGCGGCCGTTGAGGGCGACGCCGCCCTCGGCGCCTCCGTCACCGCCGCGGATGGTGCCGGAGCCGAAGACGGCGATGTCGGAGATCTTGGTGTTGTCGTCGATGTCGAAGCCGAAGTTGCCCTCGTGCGGGTGGTTGATGCCGCCCGCGTCCTGCGGCTGGATCAGCGAGTACAACTGGGAGTGCCACATGCCGGCGCCGCGGATGGTGACGTCCCGGATGCCCACCTGGTTGTACGGGCCCCGGTTCAGCGGGTCGTCGGTGAGGATCTTCTTCTCCTGGCGCCACTGGCCCGCGGGGATCCACACGCACGGGATCTGCCCCGTCTGGTCCGCCGTGACGGCGCGCTGGATGGCGTCCGCGTCGTCGATGCCGTCGTTGGGCACGGCTCCGTACTCGGTGATGGAGACGCACTCGGCGGGCTTGGCGGAGGGCGGGGCGACCTGCTCCAGGTCGACGAGGTCGATGACGTAGAAGGCCGCGTCGTCACCGGCGTCGCGCTGGAGCCGGAACTTCGTGCCCGCCGGGTAGGTGTCGGTGAGCAGGGCGTGGTACTCGTCGAACAGCCGCCGGGCGTCGCCGCCGGGCCGGTTGGTCAGCCCCTCCGGGTCGTCGGTCGTGCCGTAGAGCCAGCTGTGCTTGGAGGAGAGGGAGAGTTTGCGCACGAACGTGCCGTTCGCGTAGAGGCTGATCGTGGCCTCCTGCCCGCCGCCGCCCGCCGCGTCCGGGATGGAGTTGCGGACGACGATCGAGTTGGACGCTGTCGTGGAGGTGAACTCCACGTACTGTCCGGTGGAGTCGAGCCGGACCGAGGAGCGTCCGGAGGACTCGGTGGCGAAGTCGGTGTGCCCGAAGGTGCGTTTGGCGTCCGTCCTCAGCAGGGTGCCGGTGTAGCGGCCGTCCTCCGCCTCGTACTCGGTGTACGGTACGGCGGCACCGCGTCCGACGACGAGGGAGCGGGCGAAGGTGTTGTTGCCCTCGTCGGTCTCGGTGACGAGGCCGGTGGCGTCGGCGGTCGCGGTGAGTGTCGCTCCGCCGCTGGTGGCGGTCCAGTCGCCGTTGAGGGCGACGGTGGCCGTGTCACCGGCGGGGACGGTGTCCGTCGTGCCGTTCAGCGTGGTGCCGCCGACGGTGAGCCGGGTGACCGTCCCGGCGGGCACCTGGCTCGTGCCCCGGTTGTGCACGGCGACGGTGAAGGTGACCTTGGCGCCGACGGCCGGGCTGGTGGGGTCGGTGGTGATCCCGGTGACCTCCAGGTCGGGTCCGGGGGCCTGGGCGACGACCAGCTGGGAGGCGGCGTTGCGGCTGTTGTTGGTGTTGTCGAGTTCGGCGATCGTGTCGGTCGGGTCGACGACGGCGGAGACGGTGTAGCGGCCCATCGGCCGCTTGCCGGCCTGGACCGGCACCTGCGCCGACGCGCCGGGCGCGAGCGCGCCGACCGCGCCGCTGCCGGCGACCGCGCCCTCGATGCTGACGTCGACCGTGGTCGGGGGCGCGGCGGCCGTTCCGGTGTTGCGGACCGTCGCCTCCACGGTGACCGGGTCCGCCTCGGACGGGGACCGGGGCGACCAGGTGAGTTCGGTGACGGTCAGGTCGGGGGCGGGCGCCGCCGCGCCGATGACCTCGAACTCGGCGACCTGGGCGCCGCCGGCCCCGGTGTTGCCGAAGAACTGCAGGCGTACGTCCGCGGCGCGGCCCGCGACCGGGATGGTCACCGTGTTCTCGTTCTGCGACGGGCTGAAGGTGTGGTCGGCCCGGTCCTTCAGCGAGGTGAACCCGGACTCCCCGGCCGCCCGCCCCAGCACCTGGATGCTCTGGGTGCGGGCGCTCCAGGCGGGGTCGGGGTTCAGCTTGACGACGACGCCGGTCAGATCGGCGTCGGCGCCGAGCTTCACGGTCAGCGTCGAGGTCTGGCCGCTCGCCTCCCAGTAGGTGGCGGTACTGCCGTCGTCGGCGTTGCCCGCGAGGTAGTTCTGGGTGGCCGAGGACGCCTCGATCGGCTTGCGCAGGGCGAGGTTGGTGCCCGCGGGCGGGTTCCCGGGGTTTTCCCCGCCGGCCTCGCCGCGCACCTCCACCTCGGACAGCTGGGCCGCGTTCCAGCCCGTGTTGCCGGTCACCCGCACGCGCACGTAGCGCGCCTCGGCCGTGACCGCGAGCGTCACGGTGTTGCCGGACGAGGGCGAGAAGCCCTCGGGCGCCTGCGGAACCACGGTGTCGAAGGCCTGGCCGTCGGTGCCGGTCTGGACGCTCACCGTCTCGGTGCGCGACTCCCACGAGGCGGGCAGCTTCAGGACCACCTCGTGGATGTCCGCCGTGCTGCCGAGGTCGATCTGCACCCACTGCGGGAACGAGCCCGCGGGGCCTTCCCAGTACGACGCCTGGCTGCCGTCGGTGACGCCGGCCGCCGGGTAGGAGCCGTGTGCTCCGCTCGCCGTCACCGGCCTGCCCAGCGCCAGGTTCGCCGCCTCGGCGGCATGGGCCGCCTCCGCGCCATGGGCTGCCTCGGCGGCACGGGCCGTCGCGGGCAGCAGCCCGAGCGCGAGCAGACCCGCCGTCAACAGCCCGGCGGACAGCCGTCGGCCGTGGGGTCCGTGTCTCCGTCTCATGAAGCCCTCTCGTTCCCGTCCCCGGGCGCCCGCGGGCGGGACCAGTGGGTCCGTTGTCCGGTGGACGACGCGGGTGTGCGGCGGGCCCGGACGACGCCGTGATGACGTCGAGCCAGCCGTCGTGCAGAACTTGAGTGAATTCGTCTGTCTTTTGCAGCGCCGTGTCAGATTTCTACTCGGTATCGGCTTTGTCAACGGCTCGGTACGGCACCGTGCCTGATCGACCGCTCCGTGAGACGGCGCGGGCCGTCTCGGCGAGGGCCGGGTGCCGTCCCGGCGACGGGCCGGGGTGCCGTCCCGGCGAAGGATCGAGTGCCGTCCCCACAACGGGCCGGGGTGCCGTCCCGGCGAGGGGCCGGGGGCGTGCGCGCGTAATACTCTGCTTGAAGTGGTTCGGCCGTAGTACTGCACCAGGAGTGATGGCAATGGCGAGACGGAACGACGAGCGGCGCGCGGCCCTCGTCGACGCGGCGATCGAGGTGCTGGCCCGGGAAGGCGCACGCGGGCTGACGTTCCGGGCCGTGGACGGCGAGGCCGCCGTTCCCGTGGGCACGGCGTCCAATTACTTCACCAACCGCGACGACCTGTTCACCCAGGTCGGCGCCAGGGTCTACGAACGGCTCCAGCCCGACGAGAGCACGCTCTCGCGCCAGCGGACGGCCGGCCGCGACCGGGAGACCTACACGCAACTGATGCGCGAACTCGTCGACCGCATCGCCTCCTTCCGCACCGGTTACCTCGCACTGCTGGAACTGCGCCTGGAGGCCACCCGCCGCCCCGGACTGCGCAAGATCCTCACGGAGCGGGTCCGCGCCGACGTCGACGCCAACGTCGCCTACCACGAGGCCTCCGGCCTCCCCGGCGACGCCACGGCCGTCAAGTTGCTGATCCTGACGCTGAATTGGCTGATCGTCGAGGAGCTCACCCTGCCGGACGTCTTCACGCGGACGGAACGTGAGCAACTGGTGAGGGCCGCGGTGGACCGCATCGTGGGAGCGCGGTAGCCGACCGGTGAGAGCCGGCAGGCCGGGCGGGAGGGGGCGCCCTTGTCCGCGTCGTGCAGGACGACCGGGTGAAAGCCGCCATGGAACCACCTGCCCTGCACCCGCTTCGGGGAGTCACCCGCTGTGCCGTCGCGGCACTCGCCCTGGCGGGCGGGGCCTGGATCGCCGGAGGGGTCTGGCAGATACGACTCGCGAGGGCCGGACAGCCGCTCTCCGGACCGCCGGACCAGACCGAATCCTGGATGCGGGCCGTCATGTTCGGCAAGCACGCGGAGTTCGTGTTCCAGGACAAGGGACCGGGCGACCACGACACGCACGGCGACTGGGCCCCCGTCCGGTCGGTCACCAACTGCTGACACCAGGCGCGCGGAGCGGACGGCGTACGTCGGAGCGGGCCGTCACGGAGCGTCAGGGCCCCGTAGCGGCCCGCTCGGCCGCGCCGCGCAGCGTGCGGAACTCGTTGCCGTCGGGGTCGGCGAGACACCTGGCTGAAGTACCAGCGCCGGCCCTTCCGCCGGCAGCACCCGCGCCTGGCGGAACGTCCGGTTCGTCCCCCCGGATGCGGTGGGCTGCCGGTCACCCCGCTCCAGAACCGGGCCGGCCCGCAGGCGTCCGTACAGTCGATCGCCGCGTTCCGCACTACCGAGACCCTGCGCGCGAGCCTTCCTGGATTCCCACCCGGCGCCACCGACCTGCCGTGGGCGTCCCTCACGGGGACAACGGCCGCCGCTGCTCGACCGTGGACTCCCGCACCTCCAGCCGGTGCGGCGCGACGTGCACCTCGAACGGCAGGGGCTCCTGCGAGCGGATGCGGGCCGCGAGGCACCGCACTGCCAGGGAGGCGATGGCGGCCTTGTCGGGGACCACGGTCGTGAGGGACGGCGTGCTGTACAGCCCCTCCTGCGAGCCGTCGATGCCCGCCAGCGCGATGTCACCGGGGATGCTCAGGCCCGCCTCGTGCACGGCCCGCTGGGCGCCGATGGCCAGCAGGTCGCTGAAGCAGAAGACGGCGTCGGGGCGCAGCCCGGCGGGCAGTTCGAGCAGGGACCTCATCGCCAGGAGGCCGTCGCCGCGGTCGAACTCCGCGACGGGCGGGGCGAGTCGGGGGTCGAAGGGCAGCCCGGCCGCGTGCAGGGCCAGTTGGAAGCCCTCCAGGCGCTGGCGGCTGGTGGCCGAACCCTTGCGGTCCGCGCCGATGGCGGCGAGGCGGGTGCGTCCCAGGCCGGCCAGGTGCGCGGTGGCGTCACGGGCCGCGGCGACGTTGTCGATGAGGACGTGGTCGGACACGACGTGGTCCCGTTCGTAGCTGCGCTCGCCGAGCAGGACCAGGGGGAACGCGTCGGCGACCGGCGCCAGTTCGGTGGTGGTGACGTGCAGCGGCGAGAGGATCACGCCGTCCAGCAGTGAGGCGCCGACGCCCGTGGCCAGGCGCAGTTCCTCCGCCGGGTCCTTGAGGGTCTCCTCGATGAGGACGGTCAGGCCCAGTGCGGTGGCTTCCGTACGGATGTGATGGGCGAGTTCCGCGAAGTAGGGGATGGTCAGCTCCGGTACGGCGAGCGCGATCAGGCCGCTGCGCCCCGTACGCAGCCGGCGTGCCGACGGATTGGGCCGGTAGCCGAGTTCGCGCACCGCGCGCATCACCCGCTCCCGCGTCGCCGGGGAGACCTTGGGGGCGTCGCGTACAACGTTGGAAACGGTCTTGATCGACACCCCCGCGCGCTCCGCCACGTCCTTGAGCGTCACCGCTGCCACCGTCCGTACCCCTTCGCTCATCTTGCCCACAGATCATGGGGTGTCGGCACTCCTGGCCGCCACCATGGGCTCCGCAGACGTTACCTGACGAGGGGTTGACCCTGTGGATGCCCCGCTGTTACAACGTTGGAACCGATAGCAAGCGCTTGCCGATCCGTCGCTTCCTTCACCGGATGGACCGCTGACCGTCTCACGAGAGGGACCGCATGTCTGCGCATCGTTCGCCCATCCCCCTGCGCACCGCAGTGGTCGGCACCGGAGGGATCGCGCGCTCCGCTCATCTGCCCGCCCTGCTGACGACAGCCGCACGGAACGAGACGGAGGTGGTCGCGGCGGTCGACGCCGACGCCGACGCGGTGCGTGCCTTCGCCGACGACTTCGCGATCCCGTACCGGTCGACGGACCTCGACGTCATGCTGGCGGACGTACGCCCCGACCTCGTGGTGCTGTGCACGCCGCCCGCCGTGCACCGGGAGCAGGCCGTGACCGCGCTGCGGGCCGGTGCCTGGGTGTGGTGCGAGAAGCCGCCGTGCCCCTCGCTGGCCGACTACGACGCGATCGAGGCCGCGGAGAAGGGCGGTGACACGGACCCGTACGCCTCGATCGTCTTCCAGCACCGCTTCGGCTCGGGCGCGCGCCACGTGCGGCGCCTGCTGCGCGAGGGCGCGTTCGGCCGGCCGCTGGTCGCGCACTGCCAGACCACCTGGTACCGCGACGCCGCCTACTACGCCGTTCCCTGGCGGGGCCGCTGGGCGACCGAGGGCGGTGGGCCCGCCATGGGGCACGGCATCCACCAGACGGACCTGCTGCTGGACCTGATGGGCCCGTGGACCGAGGTGCGCGCCATGGCAGCCCGTCTCGTGCACGACGTGGAGACCGAGGACGTCTCCACCGCACAGGTCCGGTTCGCCGGCGGTGCCCTGGCCACGGTGGTCAACAGTGTGCTGAGTCCCGACGAGGTCAGCCGGATCCGCATCGACTGCGAGCGAGCGACCATCGAGGTGACCCACCTGTACGGCTACCGCAACGCCGACTGGCGCATCACCCCCGCTCCCGGCGTCCCCGAGGAGACCGTGGCCGCCTGGCGCGACTTCGGCGCCGACGTGCCCAGTTCGCACCTGGCCCAACTGCGCGCGCTCGTCGCCGACATCCGGGCCGGCCGGCGCCACCCCACCAGCGGCAGCGGCGGCCGGCAGACGCTCGAGTTCGTCACCGCCCTGTACAAGTCCGCGTTCACCGACGCGACCGTCCGCGCGGGCGGCATCGGCCCCGGCGACCCCTACTACACACAGTTGCACGGCGGTGCCCCCGGCTGGGCGCCCACCGCTTCCCGCGAGGAGAAGACACCCGCATGACGCTCACCCTGACCCACACCCACGGCGATCGCATCACCGTGACCCACCGGGCCACCGGCACCGAGCTGTTCACCTACGTGTACCGCCCCGAAGCGCCGTGGGAAGCGCCCAAGCCCTACCTGCACCCGATCCGCACCCTCTCCGGCGCCGTGGTCACCGACTACCGCCCCAACGACCACCGGTGGCACAAGGGACTCCAGCTGACCGCCTCCCACCTGTCGGGCCAGAACCTGTGGGGAGGCAACACATATGTCCACGGCGAGGGGTATCTCGCCCTCCCCGAGAGGGTCGGCTCGATGGCGCACACGGCCTTCGAGGAGGTCTCAGCCACGGGCGACAGCGCCGTCATCGCCGAACGCCTGACCTGGCACCCGTACGACGGTGAGCTGTGGGCCGAGGAGGAGCGGCGCGTCGAGGCGTCCGCCGTCGACGCCGAGGCGGGAAGCTGGTCGCTGACCTGGACGTCGGCCGTCACCAACCGGCGTGCCGAGCCGCTGCGCTTCGGCAGCCCCACCACGCACGGCCGGCCGGCGGCCGGCTACACGGGCCTGTTCTGGCGCGGACCGCGGGCCTTCCGCGACGGGCGCACCTTCACCGCCGAGGCCGACGGCGGCGACCTCATGGGCGCCCAGGCCGACTGGCTCGCCTATGCCGGCGAGCACGACGGCCGCGACGGCCATGCCACCGTGATCTTCGAACACGCACCGGGCAACGACCACACGGGCGCGAAGGGGACGCATCCCGCGCACTGGTTCGTGCGCAGTGACCCGTTCGCCGCGGTCGCCCCCTCCTGGGCCTTCCACGACGAACTCGTCCTCCCCCCGGGCGACACCCTCGCCCGCAGCTACCGGGTGACCGTCGCCGACGGCGCCTGGGACCGCGACCGGGTCACCGCACACCTGCGGGGACACGCGTGGTGAGCGCGGCGTACGACGGTTTCCCGGCGGCCGTCGGTGTGTCCAGGCTCCGGGTGTACGACTGGCCCACCGTCGACGGCCGCCCTGGAGGCGGCACCCCGCACCTGCACCTGACCTGCGGCGAGGGGTACGTGGTGACGGCGGGCCGGGGAACGGTCCAGACGCTGACCACCTCCGGCTACCGGGAGACGCCCCTGGAGCCGGGCACCGTCGCCTGGTTCACCCCCGGCACGATCCACCGCCTGACGAACGACGGGGGCCTGGAGATCACCGTCGTGATGCAGAACAGCGGCCTGCCGGAGGCGGGGGACGCCGTGCTGACCCTGCCCCAGGACCTCCTCGCGGACGCCGGGACGTACGCCGACGCGGTGCGTGTTCCCACCGACGTACCCGAGGAGCGGCAGGAGCAAGTCGTCCGCGCACGGAGGGACTTGGCGACCCGCCGGTTCCTGGAGCTGCGCACGGCCACGGAGGCGGGGGACCCCGGGCCGCTCGCGGCCTTCCAGCGGGCCGCCGCCGCGCTGGTGCGGCCCCGCCTGGCGGAATGGCGGGAGCGCTGGCGCGACGGTGCGCACGCCGCCGCGGCGGCCACCGCCGCCCAGCTCGACGCGCTGTGCGCGGGAGACGCGAGCCATCTGACCCGGGGCACGGTCGCCGCGACCGGGCCCGCGGCCCGCGGTCGCTTCGGCATGTGCGGCCGGCTCGACGTCTACCCCGGCATCTGACGGCACACCCAGCCAGGCAGTACTCCGCACCGCCCCCTCCCCCATCCGGAAGGCCCCCATGCCCGAGCCCCGAAGCGGTGAGCGCCCACTCCTGCGCCGCCGGGCCGTCCTGGCCTCGGCCGCCCTCGGCCTCAGTACCGCGCTGACGGCCACCCTCTCCAGTTGTTCCACCGCGAGCGGCAGTACCGGCGGCGGCGTCACCCTCACGTTCTCCTGGTGGGGCAACGACGACCGGGCCGCACGTACCGACAAGGCCGTGCGGCTCTTCGAGAAGGAGCACCCCGGGATCACGGTCCGCACCTCGAACGCGGAGTTCGGGGCCTACAAGCAGAAGCTGGCCACCCAGGCGGCGGGCGGCGGCATCCCCGATGTCGCCCAGCTCGACTACCGGCAGATCTCCCAGTACGCGGGCGGCGGAGCGCTGCTGTCGTTGGGCGAGGCCGTCGAGAAGGGCGCGATCCGGACCTCCGAGATGGACCCGGGGCTCGTGCGCACCGGCAGCTACCGGGGCGAGCAGTACGCAGTGCCGATGGGGCGCGGCATCACCGGCTACGCCTACGACGCCTCCGTCTACCGCAAGGCGGGCGTCCCCACCCCCGGGCCGGGCTGGACCTGGCAGGACTGGGCGCAGGCCAACAGGAGGATCGCCGCGCTGAGGCTCACGTCTCCCGACGGGCGCCCCTTCACGGGCGCCAACGACGGCGGCGGCAACGAGGACGTCTTCGAGGACTGGCTGCGCAGCCGCGGCGGCCGTCTCTACGCCGACCAGACCCACCTCGGGTTCACCGAGGACGACCTCGCCGGGTTCTGGACGTTCTGCGACACACTCCGCAGGGAGGGCGCCATCGCCCAAGCCGAGGACTCGGCACAGGCCAAGACCACCGAGACCAGTCCCATGGGCCGCCGTCTCGCGGCCGCCGACTTCACCTGGGACGCGCCGTTCCCCGGATATCCGGCGCTGCTCGGCGACAACGTCCACTTCGCGCCGGTGCCCACGACCGGCGGGCGGCAGGGCGCGTACTTCAAACCATCGATGCTCCTGGGCGTCGGGGCCCACACGAGACATCCCAAGGAGGCGATCGCGCTGGTGGACTTCCTGCTCAACGACACACGGGCCGGCGACATCCTCGGCTTCACCCGGTCCACCCCGCCCAACCGGGTCGTCGCCGCCCGGATCGCCAAGACCCTCAAGGGGCCGGAGCTGGAGATCTACGAGTACGCCCAGAAGATGGAGAAGTACGGGCTGGACGCGCCGCCGACCGCACCGCCGCGCGGTGACGTCCCGATCCAGATCGCCTTCGGGCGCGCCTACCAGCGCGTGATGTTCGGCCTGACCACCCCCCGGCAGGCGGCGCGCGAACTCATCGACGAGGCCGACCGGGAGCTGCGGTCATGAGTACGACGACGACCGGGGCGCCGGTGCGCCCCCGAGGGACGACCGCATCGCACCCACCCGCCGGGCGCCGCCGCCGACGGCGTGAACAGCAGTGGCCCGCCTACGTGTTCCTGTCCCCGTGGATGATCGGCGCGGTCGTCCTGACACTGGTGCCGATGGCGGTGTCGCTGTACCTGTCGTTCACCGACTACAACCTGTTCGACCCCCCGCACTGGGTGGGCCTGCGCAACTACACCGAGATGCTCACCGAGGACCCGCGCTACTGGCGCTCGGTCGGCACCACACTCCTCTACGTGGTGATCGCCGTACCGCTGAAGCTGGCGTTCGCCCTCGCGGTGGCGATGCTGCTGAAGAACCTCGGCCGCGGCCGCGCCTTCTACCGCTCCGCCTTCTACGCGCCCTCCCTGCTCGGGGCCAGCATGTCGATCGCCCTGGTGTGGCGGGCGCTGTTCAACGACGGCGGTTCCGTCCCGCACGTCCTGGACGCGGTCGGCATCCACGCCGGCGGCTGGATCGGCGATCCCCACCTCGCGGTGTACGTGGTCGTCCTGCTGACGGTGTGGCAGTTCGGCGCCCCCATGGTGATCTTCCTGGCGGGGCTGCAGCAGATCTCGCCCGAACTCTACGAGGCGGCGGCGCTGGACGGCGCGGGCCGGTGGCGGCAGTTCGTCTCCGTCACCGTGCCGATGCTGTCCCCGGTCGTCTTCTTCAACCTGGTCCTGGAGATGATCCAGTCCTTCCAGGTGTTCACACCCGCCTTCGCCATCAGCGGCGGCGACGGCGGCCCGGCCGACTCGACCCTCTTCTACACGCTGTACCTCTACGAACGCGGTTTCACCGCCTCGCACATGGGCTACGCCGCGGCGATGGCGTGGCTGCTGCTGATCGCCGTCGGTGTCATCACCCTGATCCTGTTCAGGACTTCCCGGTCCTGGGTCTTCTACGCGGACGAGGAGGGACGATGAACCTCTCCGGCAAGCGCTGGGTGCCGCACACGATCGCGGCGGTGGCCCTGCTCGTCCTGCTGTACCCCCTGGCCTGGCTGCTCGCCACCTCGGTCAAGCCCGCCGACGAGGTGGTGACCAGCCTCGACCTGTGGCCCGGCCACCTCCAGTGGTCCAACTACACGACCGCCCTGGACGGGGTGTCCGGCGTGTCCGTCAGCCGGCTGCTGGGCAACACCTTCCTCATCGCCGCGGGCGCCGTCGTCGGCAACGTCCTGTCCTGCTCGCTGGCCGCCTACGCCTTCGCCCGGCTGCGCTTCCGCATGCGCAAGGGGATGTTCGCCTTCATGGTGGCGACGCTGATGCTGCCCCACCACGTGGTGCTGATCCCGCAGTACATCATCTTCAACCGGCTGGGCCTGGTGGACACGTACTGGCCGCTGATCCTGCCCAAGTTCCTCGCCACGGAGGCGTTCTTCGTCTTCCTCATCGTGCAGTTCATGCGCGGGCTGCCGCGTGAGCTGGAGGAGTCGGCGCGCATCGACGGCTGCGGCGCGTTCCGCACGTACTGGGCGATCACGCTGCCGCTGAGCCGGCCCGCGCTGATCACCACGGCCATCTTCACGTTCATCTGGACCTGGAACGACTTCTTCACGCAGATGATCTACCTGTTCGCCCCGGAGAAGTTCACCATCACGCTGGCCCTGCGCAGCTTCGTCGACCAGTCCAGCACCTCCGCGTACGGACCGATGTTCGCGATGTCCGTGATCTCGGTGCTGCCGATCGTGCTGTTCTTCTTCGTCTTCCAGCGCTACCTGGTACAGGGCATGGCCACCTCCGGGCTGAAGGGCTGAGCCGCCGTGACCCACACACCCGCGCCCACCGACCGCCGAGAGCCCAAAGAGGTGTTCGGCCCTGGCTTCTCCCTCTTCGCCGACATGCTGCTGGTCGGCCTGCTGACCACGCTCGCCTGTCTCCCCGTGGTCACCGTCCCGGCCGCGTTCTCGGCGGCCTCGGCGACCCTCAGGAAAACCATCGACACCGGTGTGCAGGCCACGCTCGGCGCCTACCTCCGTCACCTGCGCACACATCTGTCCGCGGGCTCGCTGACCGCCGGTCTGCTCCCGCCCCTGCTCGTCCTGGTGCTGCTCCTCGACGCCGCCCTGGTGCACAGCGCGCTGCCCGGAGCCGGCGTCATGGCACCCGCTCTGCCGCTGCTCGCCCTGGGTGTGGCGGTCGTGGGGCTGCGGGCCACCGCCCTCGAAGCCCCGCACGGCCTGTCCGCGCGCGAGGCCCTGGTCCGCTCGGCCGCCGACCCGCGCGGCACGCTCCTGCTGGGCGGCGCCGCACTGCTCGCCGCCCTGCTCGCCTGGGCGATACCGCTGCTGCTGCCTCTGCTGCCCGGACCGCTGGCGTTCGCCGCCACCGTCGTGGACCTGCGCTCCGCCGCCGACCGGCGGCAGACCTCAGCCGCCGCCGACCGGTCACACACCTGAGCCGCCACCGAGCGCGAGCCGAAGATCCCGCTGGCGCGACTGCGGGAGATCCTCGCTCGGCCCCGCGCCCGCTGACACCCCCGGGGGGCGCGGGGTCGGGACACGGCGGCCGTACCTGGGCGCGTGTCACGTCCGGGACGGCCGCGTCGGCTGCCGGCCCGTCGGCCGTTCCACCTCGTCCGTTCCACCTCGCCCGTTCCACCTCGTCGACAACGCAGTCGACGAGACAGTCAACGACACAGATCGGACACGACCATGGCCGCTCCTCCAGCCCGTTCACGAGCACGCCGGCCGGTCCCGGTCCTGCTCTTCGCGATCCTTCTGATCCTGGCGGCGGCATCGACGGTGCCGGCCGCCGGCCGGGCCGGCGCGGACCCTGCCCGCGGCCGCGGTCACGGCGGGCCGTGCGACATCTACGCCGACGCGAAGACACCCTGCGTCGCCGCGTTCAGCACCACTCGCGCGCTGTTGCGCGGCTACGACGGTCCCCTTTACCAGGTCCAGCGCTCCGACAACGACGCCACACACGACGTCGGCCTGCTCAGCCGCGGGGGTTACGCCGACGCCGCGACCCAGGACGCCTTCTGCGCCGGCACCACCTGCACGGTGAGCATCGTCTACGACCAGACCGCGCGCCACAACGACCTGACCGTCGCGGGCCCCGGCACGGCAGGGCCGCAGAACTCCGGCGCGGTGGCCGACGCCCTGCCCGTCTCGATCGCCGGCCACCGGGCCTACGGCCTCTACCAGCCCAAGAAGACCGGCTACCGGCGCTCCAGCGTCGTCACGACCGGAACGGCTCGCGGGGCGCAGCCGGAGTCGATGTACGAGGTCGCCAGCGGAACCAACGTCAACGACGACTGCTGCTCGGACTTCGGCAACGTGGAGACCAGGCCGGAGGACACCGGTGAAGGCCACATGGACGCGGTCAACATCTCGTACATGAACGGCGCCGGCGCCACCGGCACCGGACCATGGGTGCAGGCGGACCTGGAGAACGGGGTCTTTCAGGGCGGCACCGGCACCTACCGCGGCAACCAGGGCGACGCCGGCAAGTTCGTCACCGCCCTGCTGAAGAACAACGGCACCGACCGGTTCGCCCTGAAGGGCGCCGACGCACAGCGCGGCTCCCTGTCCACCTGGTACGAAGGCCCCCTGCCCTCGGCACGGTACACACCGATGCGGTTGGAGGGCTCCATCGTGCTCGGCACCGGCGGTGACAACAGCAATCGCGGGATCGGTTCCTTCTTCGAGGGTGTGATGACGGCCGGGTACTCCGGCGCCGCCGCCGACGCCCTCGTCCAGGCAGACATCGCCGCGCAGCACTACCAGGCCGATTCCACCGGCCCGGGCACAGGCGCACCGATCATGACACCGGAGGGCCGGTGCCTGGCGGCCGCGGGCCGTGACGACGCCGTGGCGGGCACGCCGGTCGGAGCGGGCACCTGCCACACGATGGCGGCCGACGAGCACTGGGTGGCGTCGGACTTCGGCACCGCCGCGTTCACCGCGCTGGGCCGCTGCCTGGCGACGGGGGACGCCGAGGACGTCGTACTGGCCGACTGCACCGGCGCGGCCGGCCAGCAGTGGAAACCGCAGCCGGACGGCGGTGTCCGCAACGTCGGCACAGGGCGCTGCCTGACCGTGCCGGGCCATGACCGTCGGCCCGCGCTCCGTCTCGCCGCGTGCCGGGGCGAGGCGTCGCAGCGGTTCATCACCACGACCCCGCTGCACCACGGGGGCAAGTGTGTGGACGTCTCGGGCGACGACGTCGGCGGCAACCACGCGGCCGTCCAGGTCTGGGACTGCCGCACTCTGCCGCTGGGCGGCGCCGCCGCCCGTGACCAGCAGTGGACGCGCAATCTCGGCGACGGCTCGCTCCGCACTCTCGGCCGGTGCATGACGCCGCAGGGTTCGGGCACGGCGAACGGGACCGGGATCGAACTGGGTGACTGCGATGCCGCACCGGCCCAGCGCTGGCAGCAGCAGGCCGACGGCACGGTCAGGAACGTGGCCTCCGGCCGCTGCCTGTCCGACCCCGGCGCCACTCCCGTGAACGGGACCCGGCTCGAACTGAGGGACTGCGACGCGACGGCCCCCGGTCAGCAGTTCGCGTTCAACTGACGCGCCCGCCCGCAGGTCCGCCCGCAGGTCCGGCCGGCGAGCCGGCGGCCGGGCGGGCGGGCGGACCTGCGGGGTGGCGGGCGGGCGGACCGGCGAGGTGGCCGTTCGTGGGACGACGGCCGCCCCGCCCCGCCCCCGGCTCAGCGGCGGCTGCGCGGGCGCGGTACGGCGATCTCCTCCAGACGGGGTCCGTCCCCGTCCAGGACCCGCTGCCAGGCCTGCCGGTAGAGGTCCGCGACGGGCTGGGTGGGGACGACGACGCCGAGCGCGGCCTGCTCCCCGTGGAGGAGGTCGTACAGCGGCAGTTTCCACCGTTCCAGCGGTGTGTGGGGCTTGGCGAGGGCCTGCCAGGCACCGGGCAGGAACAGGGACCGTCCGGCTCTGGTGCGGGTGCCCTGCACCACGAGGTCGGTCGCGCCGAGTTCGGCGCGGGCGGCGCGGAGCCGGGCCGCCCCGCCTCGCTGCTTCGCCCATCCGGTCCAGCGGGCGGTGTTCTGGTCGGTCGGGTCCGGCATGGCGAGCAGCATCAGGTGGAGAACGGCCGCGTCCTCACTGATGCCGTACCGTCCGGCCGCGTCGGTGACCAGGTCGGGTACGGACAGGGCGGGGTTCTGCGGCCACCACAGGCCCTCCTCGTCGCGCCCGCCCGCCGCCGGTTCGCCGGGGTCGGCGAGCAGGAGGGCGAACCGCTCGTCATGGGCGAGGCGCAGAGCGGTCTGTTCGGCGGTCGGGCCCTCCTCGGGGAACAGGAGCGGCAGGTGCGGGTCGCCGCCGGACTCGTCGAGCAGCACCGGACGGACGGCGGGGTGCACCGGCCGGGTCTCCGTGTTCAGGACCCGGGTGCTCAGGACGACCGCGCCGTAGCGTTCGAAGTTCTCGCCGGTCTCCGTGGGCTCGCCGAGGTTGCGGCGGAGGTCGTCCAGGCCGTTCCACCTGTGCATCCGGATGAGCAGGCCCGGGTGGGCCAGTCGCTCGCGTACCGCGGCCAGTACCCCGGGGAGGGTGGCGCGCAGCGGGTCCCCGGAGGGGAGGCGGTGGGCGAGCCAGGCGGACAGGGCCACCGCGCCCTTGAGCGCGTCGGAGTCGAAGCCGCGGCCGCGGGCCGACGGAGCGCCGTAACCGGTCATGCCCCATTGCAGGTCGTGGGTCAGCTTCGGTTCGCGCTCCGGGTGGAGGAAGCCGTGCAGCGCCTCGTACGGCTCCCACCACGAGGGGGACACGGTGCGGACCGTGTCGTGGAGCACGTCCTCGGGCAGGGGGCTGCGCCGGCCCACCCGCTCGTTCCAGACCTCGGCCGCGGCGGTCGTGTCGGGGCCGTGCGTCCACAGCCGGGAGGGGTCGGCGGGCAGGAGTGCCGCCACGACCGCCCGGCGCGCGTCGCCGTCGACGGCCTTCAGGAGGTTCTTGGCGATCTGCGCGTCGGCCGCCTTCACGCCGATGACCTTCACAGTGGCGGTGGGTACGGGCTCGCGCTCGTCGTCGATCATGGGCAGTCCGGCGGCCACCAGCCGGCCCATGGTCGGCGTGACGCCGGTGAGCCGGGCGAACTCCTCTGCGGCCTCCGGGCGCCACGGCGCCGGGCCGCGTTCGGCGAGTTCGGCCCGGAAGGCCGCGAGCCAGCCGGGCGCACGCGCCGGTCCGGCGCTGAACGGTCCGGTGTGCACGAGGGTGTAGGGAGCGGGCACGTGGAACAGGCCCCGCGGATCGTGGTGGATCACGTCGAACTCCCTGCCCTCCGTCGCGGGCAGCGGCGGCCGGTCGGGGAAGCTGTACCGCCGGCCGGGGAAGAGGAGGAACGCGCCGTCCTCCAGGTCGAGCAGGGCTGTCGTGGACGGGACGGCCGGCAGGGCGTCGGGGCCCTCGAACAGGTCGTCGGCCAGGCGCAGCCGGGCGCGGCGCCACTGGCGGGGGTCGGGTGCGGAGAGGTTCTGGGCGTCCAGTTCCGCCAGGTAGGCGTCCAGCACGGTCCGGTCGCTGTCCGAGGTGGCCGCCGAGGCGGCCCGCAGCGCGAGGGTGGCGGGGAGTGTGGCCAGGCCCCACCAGTTCAGGTGGTCCAACGGCTCCGACCTGGGCAAGGAGACGTGCACGTGACCGGGCGGGACCGGCTCGCCGTGGCCGCGCCGTGACCGGCCGACCAGCCGCATGGCGTCTACGAGGTGGTGGTGCAGGTTGTAGTAGACGCCGCGGCCCATGAACGTGCCCAGCAGCCCGAGGCCGTCCAGCGCGGCGGCGAGCGTGGCGTCGCCCGGAGCGGGGGCTGCGGGTGGGGCGGGGCGGGGACTCGGGCTTGGGCCGAGGGTGGCGGTGGCGGTGGGGCTGGGGCTGGGGCTGGGGGAGGAGTTGGCTCCGGGGTCGGCGGTGGGGCTGGAGTCGGAGGTGGCACCGGCGGACGCGGCAGGGCCGGAGCCGGAGGTGGCGCCGAGGCCGGCGGCGGGGCCGGGGGGCTGCTCCTGCCCGGCGTTCTCCTCCCCCGGGGTCCGCTCCGGGGCCGCCTGTTCCCCTTCCGTTCCGGCCTGCCCCCCGGCGCCGCCCACAGCCGTGTCCAGGCGGGCGAGCACCGCGTCCAGGGTGCGCTGCCAGTCGGCGGCGAGCCGCACGACCCCGGCGATGCCCGCGCGCAGTGCCTCATGGGTGACCTGCGGGAGCAACGTACGGATCAGGTCGGACAGGTGGCCGGGGCCGCCGGTTCCGACCGGCGTCCCGGCCGCCCGCGGGTCCGCGTCGTCGCCCAGCCCGGCTTCGTCCGGTCGCGGTTCCGCCACGGCTGCCGCCAGGAGTGCCGCCGCCGTGCCCTCGTCGAGCCGGCGGAGCGCCGCGGAGCCCTGCGGGTCGCGCGGCTGGAGCAGGTGCCAGTAGCGCAGGGGCGGCAGCAGCGCGGTGCCCGCGGAGAAGCCTGCCCTGCGGCTCTGCTCCGTCGAGGCGGGGGTGCCCTCCGGGAACTGGGCCATCAGCGTGCCGTCCGCGTCGAACAGGCTGATGGGGGCGCCGTCCTGGACCACCGCCAGCGGCCGGTCGGAACCGGGGAACTCCAGCGCGTGCCACAGTTCCCGGGTGACCCGGTGGGATCCCGTCTGGCGCACGACGACCGAGCGTCCGGCCAGGTCCTCGCCGTGCAGGGAGCCGTCGGGCTGTTCCACCACCCGCCAGCCGATCAGGCCGCCGACCGGCGCGCACAGCGGGCCGGGCTCGGCGTGCGGAGCGGGCAGCAGCCGGCTGTTCCTCGCGAGGGTGCTGTGCGGCGGTGCGTCGCGCAGGCCCTCGGCGAACCAGTCCGGCATGCCCGGTTCGCCGCGCGTGCCCGTGAGCGGGTCGTACGTGTACCACTCGCCGGCCCGCACCCAGTAGGTCGTCCCGTCGCTGACCACGTGCCGTTGCTCGGGAACGACGGTGTCCCCCGGGCGCAGCACCCCCGCCCCGGTGGTGACCCCGCCCTCGGGAAGCGGAAGGGCGACGGAGGGCAGGTGCCGGCCGTACTCCCGCATGGAGTCGCAGCGGACGGCTTCAGGATCGGCCGGGAACGGCACCGGGGCGCTGCGCTCCCAGTAGCCCTGCTTGTCGGCGGGCCAGGGCGGGCTCCACCAGACGAACAGCTCCCCGTCGACGTAGCGGCAGCCGACGGCTCGCAGACCCCAGACCGAGGGCTGGTCCGTCACCTCGGGCGGCAGACGCAGTTCGTGCGTGTGCACGGTGCCCTGCGCGTCGATCACGCGGGCCTGTTTGCCGGCCAGGACGACGAGGTGGGGCCAGGCGTCGCTGACGTGGATGCGGCCTGCCGGGTACGGCGCACCGGCTGCCGCGACGGCTTCCTCCCAGGCGGGCCAGCCCAGTTCGTCGATGATGCCCGACCGCAGGGCGCGGGTGAGCGCCGGGGCCAGGCCGGTGCTCAGTGCCTCGCGCACCGCGTCCTCGGCGAGCGCCAGGGTTTCGCCCGGCAGCCAGTCGAGCGGGTCGAGCGGCCGGTCGTACGGGGCGGCGAACCCGGCGAGTTCCACGGGCAGGTACTTGCGGGCGACCTCGCCCGTCCATTCGGCGAGCATCGGGCGTCCGCCGGGGGATTCGGCCAACGCCGTGAGGGTCCGTACGTCGTCCTTCCCCCGGTACCCGGGGCAACTGCGCCGGAACGCCCGCCGGAAGCGGGGGTCGGTCTCCAGCGCGCGGAGGTCGCGCCGGTTCTCGTCGACGGCCCACCGGTCCAGGGAGAGGGAGTGCCGGGGCGGGGGGTCCGCCACCGGTATGCCGAGGGCCAGCAACTGGTCGAGGAGGTTCACGTCATGGACGGCCGGCAGAGGGTCCGCGCAGGGGGAGGGCCCGGGGCTCGGATCGACGCCCGACCCCCCGCCCCGTTCGGGACCCGGCTCCACGCCCGGTTCGGAGCGCGGATCGTCGCCCGGTTCGGAGTGCGGATCGTCGCCCGGCTCGGGGCGGAGTTCGGTGCGCAGTGCGCCGGCCATGCGCTCGATGAGGGGATGCACCTCGGCCGGCGTGTGCGACCCCACCAGCGGCAGGAGTCTGCGGACCCAGCCGGAGGCGCCGTCGGGCGGACGCACGTCGGCGGGCAGCGCGGTGTCGCACAGCCCGGCGGCGGCACCGGACCTCTCCAACAAGTCCAGCCACTGGGGCAGTTCCTCCCTCTCCCAGCCCGAGGGCATCAGCCCCAGCAAAACCCCGCGGAAAGCGGGCTCCTCGCGGGTCAGCTCCAGCAACGCCCGCCGGTGGGCCTTCCACCAGCCGGGCGGCGCCTTCTGTGTGCCGGGCTGTACCAGCATCTCGCGCAGATGGGCGATCTCCTCGGCGAGGGCGTCCTTGCCCGCGGTCTCCTTCGCCAACCGGCGCAGGTCACCCGCGCCCGGACTCGACGGAGCCAGCCCGTGTTGCGCGAGCCGGACGAAGAGCCGGCGCAGGTGCCGGAACGCCGTCTGTGGCGGGACCCGGGACGACAGGCCCTTGGCATAGCTGGAAAGCATCTTCGTCGGCACGGCCTCGGCCAGGGAGAACTCCAGGAAGACCGCGTCCATGCGCTCCTCGTCGAACGGCAGCGCGTACGCCGTCTCGGCCTTGCGGGCGTTGACGAACATCAGGGACGCGTACGTCGTCTCGTCGGCGGCGAGGAAGACCCGGCCCGCCTGCTCGTAGAAGGTCGGCAGGAAGTGCGGTACCGCACCGGCGAGGCGTTCGCCGATCGCCTCGTAGGCTGCGCGTGCCTTCTTCGGCCTGGACTGCGCGGTCCGTGCGATCCGGTCCATCTCCTCGGTGACGGACATCGCCAGGTGCCCGTCCGAGGGGTGGTGCACCAGCACCCATTCCGGGAAGCCGAGGGCGCGGGGCCGCCCGAGACCGACCTCGACCGCCTCGCCTTCGGGTTCCAGGCCGAGGAATCCGGTGCCGGGGTCCTCGGCGGGCTCCGCGGCGACCAGGCGTACGACGATCCGGTCGTCCAGGGCGGGATGACGGAAGGCCTGGGTGAGCATCGGCACGGCGCGGGCGCCCGCGGTGGCGGCTCCGGATGGCAGTACGGCACCGGCCCGCAGCAGCTCCTCCGCCTGCGCCTGTGCTGCCGCCTCCGCCGTCGCTCCGTCCTCGGTGACTGAGCCGTTCATGGGTACGCGCCTTCCGTGCGTGCTGTACGTGTTGTGTGTGCCGAGCGTGCTGTACGTGCCGTGCCTACGGTGGGTTACGTCCGTGGGAGCGCCGTGGTGCCGCGCCGTTCACACCGAGTCGTCGTCCACGGGCGCGCTACGGCCCCCGGCGTGCAGGGCGGCGGCCATGCGCATGCCCTCGGACCAGGCCACCGGGCCGACGTCGGCCAACGGCATCCGGTCCTCGTGACGAGTGCCCCAGGCCAGGCCGCCGGTCCACGCCTGCTCCTCGGTGTAGGGGTCGCCGATCGCGACCGACGCGGTGACGACCCGCCCCGCCTCCCGTATCCGGTCGGTGGCGTACTGCCCGGCGACCTTGTAACCGAGGGCGGTGGCACGGGCGGAGAGGCGGAACCAGGAGCTGTACTCGGCGCCCGCGAACTCGGTGACGCCACGGGCTTCGGGGTCGAGCCCGTCAGGCTTGTGCCACACGGCACGGTCCAGCTGCTCGACGCCCTGGACGGCGCCCAGTTCGCCGGCGCGTGCCCGCAGGGTCTCCAGGTCGGAAAGGAGGATGGGGTGCGGCATGGTCACGGTGCGGGCGCGGACGACGACGGTCCCGCCGTCCGGGGCCAGCAGCCGCAGGTGGCCGGAGACGTCGGCGTCCCGCAGGAAGCCGACGTCGTCCGGACGCCCGCCGACCACGACGAGGTCACGCAGCGCCGACCGCCATGCCTCGTCGGGCCACACCCGAGCCAGCAGAACGGTCGGCACCGGCAAGGACGACACCACCCAGGTGTCGACCTGCGCCACGCAGTCGGCCGCGTGCCGGTCCAGCCACTGGGCGAGCCGCTCCAGCTCGATCACCTCGGGACGGTCCCGTAGCTCCGCCGGCAGGCTCTGCGACCCCGCCGCCGAGGACGGCTCGGACACGGCCCGCGCCACCACCCGCCCTTGGTCGAGGGCGATTTCGTAGTCGTCGCCCGCCGCCACCCACCCCATGGTGTCCCGCCCCTCGCTCGTCTCACCCGCCGTGCTCGCCCTGATGGCCCGCAAGGCACCGCGAAACTCCCGGGAGTTCGGACCGGCCCGCTGCACCGCGGCCACGACGAAAGACTAAGCGCCCCCACTGACAGTCCCCCGGCGCGGCCGGGCATGGTGCCGCTCCACGCCCGGCCGCCCTCGCGCTCACACGACGGAGTTGTAGCCCGGTTCCGCGAAGAACAGGCCGGTGAGCCTGCGCGCTCGGAAGGGAGCGTGCGAGTCGCCGGTGCCCGGGTAGAAGTAGGTCTCGCTTCCGGGACCGTACGTGAACAGGTCGGGGCGTCCGTCCCGGTCACCGTCGCCGATGCCGACGATCTGGCCGTAGGCTCCCCAGCCGCCGCCGATCCTGGTGCGGGCGGCGAAGGTGCCGTCGCCCTTGCCGAGGTAGAGCCACAGGACGCCGTGGGTGTCCCGGGCGACGAGGTCCCCGGCGGTCGAGCCGCCGACGTTGCCCACGGCGGTGATCTGGTTGTAGGTGTTCCAGCCGGCGGAACCGACCTTGACGCGTGCCGCGTAGGGCGCGGCCGCCTTGCCGGTGCCCCGGTACCACCACAGGGCGCCGCTGGTGTCGGTGGCGAGGAGGGCGGCCTTGCCGTCGTTGTCGAGGTCTCCACCCCCGGTGATCTTGTTGTAGACGCCCCAGCCGGCGCCGATCCTGGTGCGGGCGGCGAAAGTGCCGTCGCCCTTGCCGAGGTAGAGCCACAGGACGCCGTGGGTGTCCCGGGCGACGAGGTCCCCGGCGGTCGAGCCGCCGACGTTCCCGGCGGCCTCGATCTGGTCGTAGGCGTTCCAGCCGCCGCCGACCAGCTTGTGTTCCGGCTCCGACAGGTGGCCGCTGACGTCGACGTCCGGATCGTAGTAGGTGTCGGAGCGCCACAGCCGACCGGAGGAGTCCCGCGCGAGGACGTCCGGGGAGCCGTTGTCGTTGTAGTCGTGCGGAGCGGGCTTGCGGACGACCTTGAACTTGCCGGAGGCGGTCAGGGTCGGGCCGATGCCGTTGGTCGGCCGCGCGCTGAGCTCCCACGTGTAGTCGCCGTTGCCCCCACTGGACCGGTTGCCGAGCTCGCCCGCCCACTCGAACTCGAAGCCCGGCGTATCCGGGTAGGAGAGGTACGTGCGATCGGTCTTCCCCGTCCGGACGTGACGAAGGGTGACCGTCACCTCCGCGTTCTTGCGGGACAGCCGCCAACTCATCTTCACCCTGCCGCGGTTGCGGTCCAGGTCGATCACGGCGGGGATGTCGTGGCCGACCAGAGTGAGTTTGGTCGGCTCGCCGGTGCTCGCCACCATGCGCGCTGCCGGGACTCCGTTCGTACCCGGGGCGACGCGGTAGACACCCTCGCCCTGGGCGACGGTGCCGCCGCGGACGTACTGTGTGCCGTCGGGCGCGGTGGCGGCCGAGACCATGTGGTCGAGCAGCTTGTGCGTGCTCCCGTCCGCCAGGTTGTACGCGGTCCACGCGTCCAGCGGGTCAGGGGAGCCGGTTCCGATGTCCAGGCCTTCGCCGTACGTCAGCCAGTCGCCCACCAGGCCGACCTTGATGTCGCTCGTGTACGGCACGCCCACGGAGAACCTCCGGATCGTGTCGGTACCGCGGGTGCGGACGGCGATCCCCGGACGGTGCGGATCGTCGTACTCGACCCAGGCGAGGTGTGTTCCGGACACCGCGACGTCCCCGTGCACGGCGGCGGCGGGGACGTCGTAGGTTTCGGTCACCGTGCCGGTGGCGAGGTCGAGGAAGCCCCAGTGCCTGGCCGAAGTACCGGTGCTGAAGGTGACCAGGGCCTGGACGGGGGTGCCCGCCTTGACGGTGATGTCCCGGGCGTCGGACGGGAGCCCGGTCACCGCGGTTGCGCCGCCGGCCTCGGTACGCATCTCGAGAGACTGGCCTGTGGCCGCGTTGCCCAGGACGACGAAGAGTGCATTGCCTGCGGCTCCCGCGTACTGGTGGCCGGGGAGCGACGCGAGGTCGACCTCCAGCACGTTCCGGCCGGTGGACATGTCCCTGAGCAGGGCCTTGCCGGGCTCCTGAAGGGCCACGAGGTCACCCGATCCGGTGGCGAGCGTGTTACCGATACCCGGCAGCTTGGTGGAGGAACCGTCCGAGGTTCGCGTCCAGGAGTAGGTACGGGACATCTTGTCCCAGGTCAGAAGGCCTGTCGCGGTGGCACCGGCGATGTCCACGAGGGACGGGAAAGCCACGTTGGACTGCGCGGCCGCACCGGCCGCCGTGGTGCCCTCGGCACCCGAAGCGGCGCTCCCCGAAACGGCGGCCGCAGGGGTAGCGGTCGCGGGGGCGGCGGTCGCGGGGGCGGTCAAGCTGGTGGCGCCCAGGGTGGCGGCGAGAACGGCGGTGACGGCGAGGGCGAGCCGTCGCGCGGCAGGACGGGGGTGAGGCAAGTTCTGTTCCTCCTCAGGGGACAGGCGCTCCATGCGCCTCTTCCGTCAGACCACGGCGCACGGGCATTGGTTGTACAGGACGACTGGCACTTTTGAACGGAGCGCTCCGCTCCGATAAGGTCCGCACGGCGTACCCGCTCACCGGCACGGAGGAGACACACATGAAGGCGACGACCAAGCCGACCGCGCTGGTCACCGGCGGCAGCCGGGGCATCGGCGCGGCCACCTCTCGTGAGCTGGCGGTCCGCGGTTACCGCGTGGCCGTGAACTACCACTCGAACCGGGAGGCGGCCGACCAGGTGGTCAAGCGGATCGAGGCCGACGGCGGCGAAGCCCTGGCCGTGCAGGCCGATGTGCACGACCCCCGGCAGGCAGCGGAACTGCTGGAGCGCGCCACGGTCGACGGGCGTCTGGACGTCCTCGTCTGCAATGCCGGTGCTCGCTTCACACCGACCCCGATCTCCAGGCTCACCTGGGACGACTTCCACGCGAAGGTGACGGACGAGCTGGCGTCCGCCTACACCCTGACCCAGCGGGCGCTGCCGATCATGGAGGCGCAGGGCGGGGGCCGGATCGTGTACGTGTCCAGTGCCGTGGCCGACGGGCCGCCCACCGTGGGCATGGCCGCGCACGGCACCGCCAAGGCGGCGCTGAACACCTTCGCCCGCTTCGTCGCGTACGAGGCCGGCCCGCTCGGCGTCAACGTCAACGTCGTGGCGCCCGGCTTCGTCCGCACCGAGGCCAGCGCCGGCATGCCGCTCCAGTTCCAGCGGCGGCTGGCGGAGGGCACCCCGCTCGGGCGGGTCGCGGAACCGGAGGACGTGGCCCGGGCGATCGCGATGCTCGTCGGGGAGGACGCCGCCTTCATCACCGGCTCGGTCGTCACCGTCGACGGCGGGCACGGCGTGGCGCGCCCGTAAGGGAGAATGCTGCGTCATGGGTGACACGCACGCGGGCAAACCGCGCGGCCGGCAGCGGGAGGCGGACCGCAACGACGCCCGCCTCTTCCGAGCGGCACGCGAGGTCTTCGCCGAGCGCGGCTGGGACGCCCCCGTGTCGGAGATCGCCCGGCGGGCCGGCATAGGCATGGGAAGTCTCTACCGCCGCTACCCCAGCAAGGAGCTGCTGGCGCAGCGGATGCGGATCGCTGGGATGGAACAGCTTGTCGCCCAGGCGCGGACGGCCCTCGCGGAGGAGCCGGGCCCCTGGGCGGCTTTCGTCCGCTTCCTGCGGGACGCGTTGTCGGCCCAGGGTGGTGCCGGCCCGCTCCTCCCCCTGGTCGGCGGCCGGCTGCCGGCCACGGAGGAGATCGCGGCTGCCCGGGACCGGTTGCGTGCCGCGCTCGAGGAGCTGGTGGGCAGCGCACACCGGGCCGGGGTGCTGCGCACCGATTTCACGTCCGCCGACGTACCGCTGCTGCTCGAACACCTCAGCGTGCGGATCCCCGTCACCGGCGAGCGCGCCACCGCGCTGCACCTGCGTTACCTGGACCTGGTCCTCGCCGGCCTCCGCACCCAGGCCGCCACCGAGCCCGGCGTCCTGCCCGGCCCCGCGCCGCACTGGGGGGAACTCTCCGAACTGTGGAACGCGCCCGGGGCGCCGAAGGGATGACGGCCGAAAGGCTCCGCGCCCGGACTTGACCGAGGCGCGCTCCGGGTGGTCCGGACCGGACCGGTCACTGCCCATCTGCCCCCGCTCGGCCTGAACCCCGCCGCGCACCGGACGCCGCGGCCCTCCGGTGCCGTCGGCCCTCCGATGCCGTCGGCCCTCCGGTGCCGTCGGCCGGAGGGCGGCCCGCAGCGGCCGGTCAGCCGGCCAGGTGGGTGTCGAAGAAGCCGCACGACAAGGAGACATACGGCACTCCCGCCGGCTCTGTACTCACGGAGCGAGGCGGTGTGGGTCGGTTCAGCCGCCAGACCACGTCGATGCCGCAGCCGGAGGGGGCTGCGGGCGGTGGTGTCCGCTCGCGCCGGATCTCCGTGAACCCCAGTCGGCGCGCCACGGCACCACTGCTGGTGTTGGCCAGATCGTGCGTGATCTCCACGTAACTCCACGTCCGGCAGGGCGAACAGCTCGTTCACCAGGGCCCCCGTCGCCCGCGTGGCGATGCCCCGGCCGACGGCGGCGGGGTGGAGTCAGTAGCCCAGCCTCCACCCCGGGGGCTCGGCCGCTCGGTGGGCCTGGCACATGCCGACGTAGCGTGCCGCCCTGGTCGAGGGCGTAGTTGTACGTCTCGCCGCTCGCCCACTTCGACTCGGACTTCGCCAGGAAGTCCCGGGTGCTCTCCTCACTGTGCCGGGCGACCCAGGGCATCCACGGGAGCAGGTGGTCCACGGACTCCTCGATCAACTTGAACGCCTGGGCGGCATCGCGCTGCCCCCGCCAGCGCCGCAGGACGAGGTCTCCGCACTCGATGATCTGACTCGGTCGGTCCATGGCGGCCATGATTGTTTCGCGGCGCGGGACTTGGCAATGAGAGGAAACGCCGAGCGCGCCGGCCGTCCCCTCGCCTGCGACGGCAGGCCATTGGCCTGCTCACACCCGCATGTCATACCGGCAGGCCATACGGGTAGGTCATACCGGCAGGTCAGCGGCCTGTGGTGACGGCTGGACGACATGGACCAAGGGCGCGAGCACGGGATCGGCGGCGGCCCGGTCGAGGGCCTTGCGCAGGGCCGTGCCGTGAGTGGGCCTGGCCTCTTCCAGCAGGCGCAGGCCGGCGTCGGTGACGTCGGTGTAGATGCCGCGGCGGTCGGTGGGGCACAGGTAGCGCGAGAGCAGCCCGCGGTCCTCCAGCCGGGTCACCAGCCGCGTGGTGGCGCTCTGGCTGAGGACGACCGAGTCCGCGACCTGCCGCATCTGCAGGTGCCCGCCCTCGCCGTCGTGCTGGCGGCTCAGCACGTCCAGCAGCGAGTACTCGCGTGCGCTCAACCGGTGTGCGGTCTGGAGCGCGCGTTCGACGCTGCCCTCGATCCGCCCGTGCAGCAGCGAGAGCGCCGACCAGTTGTGCGCCAGCGCGGTCAGCGCCGGATCGGTGGCGGTCATGGGGCGACTCCCTCGGTCGGCTCGTACGAGCGGTGGGACCGGCCGGCAGGGGCCGCCTGCCGCCGCATCACGGGCTTCATCATACCCGCGCTTGCCATTAACCGTCGCATGCAACTATTGTCGACGCACGTAAGGCGCTGGCGCAATCCACGCCGTGATCACGCCCATCGCCCTCACCCCAGCTCACCTCCCCCTCACCTACGCAAAGGACCCTCGTCATGCCGCTCGCACTCCTGGCCCTGGCCATGGGGGCCTTCGGAATCGGCACCACGGAATTCGTCATCATGGGGTTGCTGCCCCAGGTCGGCGCGGACCTCGGCGTGTCCGTGCCGACGGCCGGTTTCCTGGTCACCGGCTACGCCCTCGGGGTCATGGTCGGCGCACCGATCATGACCGTCCTCGGCACCAGGATCACCCGCAAGAACATGCTCATGCTGCTCATGGGCCTGTTCATCCTCGGCAACCTGATCTCCGCGCTCGCCCCCGTCTTCGCCGTCATGCTGATCGGCCGAGTGGTGGCCTCACTGGCCCACGGCGCCTTCTTCGGCATCGGTTCCGTCGTCGCCGCCGAGCTGGTGGCACCGGAGAAGAAGGCCGGCGCCATCTCCATGATGTTCACCGGCCTGACCGTGGCCAACGTCGTGGGTGTACCGCTGGGCACCCTCGTCGGCCAGAGCGCCGGCTGGCGCGTGACCTTCCTCATCGTCGCCGCCCTCGGCGTGCTCGGACTGGCCGGCGTCGCCAGACTCGTACCGGACGTCCCCAAGCCGGACGGGGTCCAGCTGCGGCACGAGGTCGCCGCGTTCAGGAACGCCCAGGTCATTCTGGCCATGGTCATGACGGTGCTCGGCTTCGGCGGCGTGTTCGCCGCGATCACCTACATCGCGCCGATGATGACGCAGGTCAGCGGCTTCGCGGAATCCTCCGTCACCTGGCTGCTGGTCGTGTTCGGGCTGGGCATGGTGACGGGCAACCTCGTCGGCGGCCGTTTCGCGGACCGCAGGCTCATGCCCCTGCTCTACACCTCCCTGGGCGGCTTGGCACTGGTCCTGCTGCTGTTCACCTTCCTGGCCTCCGGCAAGACCGCGTCCGTCGTGGCCGTCTTCCTCATCGGCGCCCTCGGCTTCGCCACCGTCCCGCCCCTGCAGAAGCGAGTCCTGGACCACGCCCACGGCGCGCCGACACTGGCCTCGGCGGCCAACATCGGCGCCTTCAACCTGGGCAACGCCCTGTCCGCCTGGCTCGGCGGCCTGGTGATCTCGGCGGGCTTCGGCTACGCCGCGCCCAACGCCGTAGGGGCCGTCCTGGCCGCCGCCGCGCTGGCACTGGCCGTCGTATCGCACCGCCTGGAACTGCGGACCGCCGCGGGCGCCGCCACCACCGCGGGGACTGCCGGGACCGCCCGGAATGCCGTGACCGCGGAGCCTGGCGAGGCTGTCGCGTCCGGCGCCGGGGCCGGTGGGGCGGCCCCCGCGGGCGCCGTGTCGGGCGCCGCCCGCTCCTGACTCCCGCGACACACCACCAGACACACACCGACCAGAAGCACACCGACAGAACACCTCACGAAAACGCACCACCAGAAACACCCGAGAAAGGCCCCTTCATGACTTCCGTTCCGAACGTGACGCTCAACAACGGCGTGACCATGCCGCAGCTGGGCTTCGGCGTCTTCCAGGTCCCCGACGAGGAGACCACCGCCGCCGTCACCCACGCCTTGGAGGCCGGTTACCGCAGCATCGACACCGCCGCGGTCTACGGCAACGAGCGCGGCGTCGGCAAGGCCATCGCGGCCGCCGGCCTCCCCCGCGAGGAGCTGTTCGTCACGACCAAGCTGTGGAACGCGGACCAGGGCCGCGGCCGCACCCTGCACGCCTTCGACGCCTCCCTGGACAAGCTCGGCCTCGACCACGTCGACCTCTACCTCGTCCACTGGCCGACCCCGGCCCGTGACCTGTACGTGGAGACCTACAAGGCGTTGGAGAAGATCCTCGCCGACGGGCGTGCCCGCGCCATCGGCGTCTCGAACTTCCAGGTCCCGCACCTTCGGCGGCTCATGGAACACACCGGTGTCACCCCGGCGGTCAACCAGGTGGAGCTGCACCCCGGCCTCCAGCAGACCGCGCTGCGCGCCTTCCACGCCGAGCACGGCATCGCCACCGAGGCCTGGAGCCCGCTGGCCCAGGGAGCCGTCCTCGGTGACGCGGCGATCGTGGGAATCGCCGAGGCGTATGGCGTAACCCCGGCGCAGGTCGTCCTGCGCTGGCACCTGCAGACCGGCAACATCGTGATCCCGAAGTCCGTCACCCCCGACCGCATCCGGCAGAACCTCGACGTCTTCGGCTTCCAGCTCACCGACGCCGACATGAACGCCCTCGCTCGTCTGGACCGGGGTCTGCGCACCGGCCCGGACCCTGACACCCTCAACTGACCGGCAACGAACGGGAGATGACCGTAACGGAGCCTGAAGCCCCGTAGGCGACCGCCGTGGCCGCCCGGAGCGCCCGGCCCCTCCGCCCTTGCCGGACGGGCCGGGCGCTCCGGGACTCGGAGTCTTCGCGACTCGGAGTCTTCGGGACTGGGACACCGACGGCGACTCCCCCACCTCGACGAGGGGAATCCTCATGCAGATCGATCTCTCCGGCCGCACCGCCCTGGTCACCGGCTCCACGCAGGGCATCGGCCAGGCCATCGCCACGGGACTCGCCCGCGCGGGCGCCCGCGTCGCCGTGAACGGGCGCGGCGAGGAGCGCGTCGCCGAGGCCGTCCGCACCGTGCGGGCCGATTCGGGCGGTGGCGACGTCACTGGCGCCGTGGGCGACCTGGCGACGGAGCGGGGCGCCGCCGCCGTGCTGGAGGCCGTGCCCGCGGTCGACATCCTCGTCAACAACCTCGTGTCCCGAGTCTTAGGAAAGCCGTAGAAGTATGCTGGGCTCATGGCGCGCATGGGTCGGCCGACGGTCGAAGTGGTTCTGACGGATGACGAGCGTGAGACGTTGGTGCGCTGGTCGCGGCGGGCAACGTCCGCGCAGGCTCTGGCGCTGCGGTGCCGGATCGTCCTCGCATGCGCTGACGGGCTGTCGAACACCCAGGTGGGCGCGGACCTCGGGATCCACCCGACCACGGTGGCCACGT